>NZ_CAXLMO010000098.1:0-94596 GCF_964187635.1 Candidatus Seribacter sulfatis
AGGTAGAATTTTATTCAATAAATTAAATTATTCAAAGTAAGAATTTCTAAAAACTGGCGCTCCCGCTGGGAGTCGAACCCAGATCTTCGGTTCCGGAGAGTGCAAGTTTCTTGGCAAAAATCAACAAGTAAACCATTAAACACCATGAATTTTAAGAAGTTTATTAGAGATTTAAGATAAATTTGCTAAAGAATATAAATATAATGACGATTGTTTATACCATGGAATCATTACATTTATCTAGATCAGTAATCGAAAATTTGAATTCTTTTTATTCAAAAAATGTGTCAATTCAAAAACACATCCAAACCGGTAAGCGAATAAACAAGCCAATTGACGATCTTGGAGAAACTGGAAAATTAGCCAATCTGAATTTAGAACGGTTGTCGAATTACAGAACAAAACAAAATCTACAAAATTCAATTTCATTTTTGCAGTCACAGCAGGGAAAGCTGAAGGTGGTGACTAAAGTTCTTACCCGCATGGGGGAATTAAATACACTTGCGAATTCACCAATTGCAAACAAAAGCACCAAGGTGATTTACGATAGAGAGTTCAAGGAACTGCAAGAGGAAATTCGGGACATTGGAACAAGTAAGTGGAATGGCATCAGCCTTTTTTCTTCTCAAGCCTCAAAAGTCTTGGTAGGTAATGCGATTGATGACCCAAACCTTTACCAAGGGAATTCTGGAATATCACCCGATTCTACAAATTCCATGACAAGATGGGGGATTTACCATGGACTAGCTGATAAAATTCAGGCAGGAGACAAGTTACCAAGCGGTTTTGGAGAGAACCCGCCCAAGAATCTCTTAGCTTTTGCGATTAGTGACGAATCTATTGGAAGCTATGCACCTAATGGGCATGCTAAATTTAATCGTGATATAGATAATTGGATTGGATTGATGGGAGAAAAAAATATAGATGGTAAGATTGGTCTAATTCGTGCGGAAGAGACTCGATATGGAAAGGACCTACTGCCCACAGGGGAGCCTGTGCCTAAATTTGCTGAATTGCATGAAGTCATGCCCAGAGACGATACGACTGCGAAAGAAGCCCAAGGACTTCAATTTTTGAAAGATACTTTTCTTTCTATGACTGATAATGGTGAATCGTTGCCTGATGCATTTGGTATATTTGTCGATAATAGTGGTTCGCTTAAGTTTAATGAAGTAGATTCACCAGCTCAGGATATGATGAGTTGGGTACAAAATGAATATGGTGGTCAAGTTGCTATATCCTCAGAGAATGGTGGTGACTGGCGAAATGGCATATTTCTTGCATCCGATGAAGAATGGATCGCTAGGTCACAGGAGGCGGTAGAATCTATGTTGGCTGATCCTGATTTCAATGTTCTAGTTGAGGATGGTTCGTTAGATCAATCCGAAAGCGGTGTCAAAGGTTTGATAGATCCCGTTTATTCGATAGCTGATTTTGATCAGGAAGAACTTCAAATGTTTTTGGAAAAATGTACAGAGGCAATTTCTGTTAATGCAGCGGAGCAGGAGAGGTTTCAATCTGAATACGATGAGTTAGCCTTGAAAGATGTCGGGTTGGAAAGATATTTTGAAAATGCAGTGGGTCTTGATATTCCATCCGCAATGGCTGCTTATCGATTATCAAGAGTGCAAATGGATATAAATGCGAACTTGATGGGAGCAGTGAGAGATATGGAGAATGTTTTATACACAGATTTTCTAGAGTAGGAAAAATCGGACGGGATTGAGACCACCTAGTATAAAAACGGACAGAAGGAGAGTGAAGGGAACTGGAAAGACGGCAAGATAATGTCTGTCGAGTCATGGAAACCAAATGGCGAGAGCTGTCCCGTGACCAATGTAAAGGATGGGAATGGGGTTGAGGTTACATATAAGGATGATGGGACCGAAGCTAAACGCTATACCTACAAGGACGGCAAACCAGTCAAAGACTGACTCCCAACCAATCCCTAACTACCCATGAACGAAGAATGTGAAAACATTAAGGCTAGAGACATTGAAGCTTTCTGTAGTTGTCTTATTCGCGAGATAGGATCTCCCAATCAAAAGAGCAAGAGAGTTGACCTACTGCGGGGAGATGGAAAATTAAATCTTTTAACGATTGATTGGTTTAAAGGAGCTAATTGGTAAAATTCATGGAAAAAACGACTGATTAAGTTTTTTTGACTTCGATCTCTTTGTTAAAGGAGAATAATAAACATTTAAGCAATTGCTCATCAGTGGCTTACTTACTTACTATGTGTGATTACTTGAAGTCCGTAGGCAAGACAAAAGAAACAACAAAGTTAACTAAAAATAATTTTTCATGTGTTCCTACATTTTCCGCAGATTTCCCCAATTACCGAAAAAATTCCTTGATGAGATTAAATCAAAACGCTACAACCCTTACTAAAAACTGGCGCTCCCGCTGGGAGTCGAACCCAGATCTTCGGTTCCGGAGACCAATGTTCTATCCATTGAACTACAGGAGCTACAATCCTTATAATTAACGAAAATACGGGTATTCGGTCAATCGGTTAAATTTTTGCTTCGCTCTTAACCCAAATTAAACTTTTAAAACATAATTATCTCATGCATTTTAAATTTGAGCTAAGTTATAAAACACCGTTCAACTCGACTTTCAGTTATAAATTAATTTCAATTCTTTAGAATGCTACGAATTGATCTTGCTTGCAGGCTTCTACTTCTTATCAGTTGGATGATGTCCAATTCAAATTTGCCTAACATCGGGATAATTATGGGAAGCCAATCAGATTGGCCCACAATGGAAAATTCCGCCAATATACTTAAAAAATTTGGGGTTTCATTTGAAGCAAAAATCGTAAGTGCTCACCGTACTCCGGATCTTCTTTTCGAATATGCAAAAACGGCTGAGGAAAGAGGGTTAAAATGCATTATTGCAGGTGCGGGTGGGGCGGCACATTTACCTGGAATGACTGCATCCATGACAACCATTCCTGTTTTAGGTGTTCCAGTTAAATCAAAATGCTTAAAAGGAGTAGATTCTCTTCTTTCGATTGTTCAAATGCCAGCTGGTGTACCAACAGCTACCTTTGCAATTGGAGAAGCGGGAGCAACAAATGCTGCTCTTTTTGCCATCTCCATGCTTGCCGCAAATGGAAATGAAACATTGGCAGAAAAGCTCAAAATTTTTAGAGCCGAACAAGCACAAAAAATTGAATCGGCCGAGCTTCCCCCAAGTTAATAGTTAAATGGAAACCGAAGGTGAGTTGTGGATTGGCGTTCTTGGTGGTGGTCAATTAGGAAGAATGCTTTCTTTGGATGCACGAAGGATGGGATACAAAGTCTTAGCTTGGACAGGTGGCGACCGTTCCGGAGCAGCAGCTACTGCAGATCAGCTATTAGACGAGCCATTTGATGATCAGGCTGCCCTGAAAAAATTTACAGAAAAAGTCAATGTCGCGACCGTTGAATTTGAAAACCTTCCTCAGGCTACCCTTGAAGCAGTGGAACAGCACATACCCCTGTATCCAAACAGTGAAGCAGTTTCAATATGTCAACACCGAGAACGAGAAAAGGCTTTTCTTTCTGAAAATGGTTTTAGTTGTGCGAAATTTAGAATCGCAAAAGATCTCGAATCATTCAAATCAGGACTTCTTCAATTGAACGCAGATGTAATCGTTAAAACAGCTGAATTCGGGTATGATGGAAAAGGCCAACTCAAGCTTACATCTGGCCTTTCTGACCTAGAGATTAATGAAGCATGGAAAAGCTTTGGGGGCGGACGAGTAGTCATTGAAGAATGTATTTCCTTGGAAACGGAGGTATCTGTTCTGGTGGTTAGAAATAATGATGGACAAGTAGCTACCTACGATCCTGTAGAAAATATTCACAGAAATCATATACTTGATGTTTCAATAGTACCCGCAAGAATACCCGATAATTTTTTATCCGAAGCGAAAAGACTGGCTCTAGAAATTTCTGAATCTCTAAATTATGTTGGAGTCCTAGCGGTGGAATTCTTCATCTCGTCTGATGGACGATTATTGGTAAATGAAATTGCTCCGCGACCCCACAACTCTGGGCATCATACAATTAACGCTTGTGTGTGTTCGCAATTTGAAAACCAAGCCCGTGCCATTAGCGGAGTTCCCTTGGGAAGCACCCGCTTATTATCCCCTGTAATTATGATGAACTTATTAGGTGATCTATGGCCCGAAAAGCATTCATCCCCAGATTGGTCTGCTATCACGAATATCCCGGGTGCCTCTTTGCATCTTTATGGAAAACGAGAAGCACGCAAAGGTCGTAAAATGGGACACGTTTCAATTTTAGGTAAGACACTTGAAGAAGTTATCCTCAAAATAAATTCAGTCAGAGAAGAATTTAAACTACCTAAAGTTTAAAAACTTTCGAATAAGAAAGTCTTAGACCAAGTATAGACTAAAAAATTATTGTATAAGGCTTGACACGCAACCACTGTTGAGATTGAGTCTCAGTATCAAATGAGATTGAGTCTCAGTATCAACCTTAAGTTGAGCACAAACTAAACCCAACAAACAAAACTGACAAACAACATATCCAAATGAAAATACAAAAGCTTGCTTCGATGCTTGCATCGACTTCAATTGCGTTTTCCGCTTTTGCGGATGACCACGGGGAAAAGGATCAATTGTCCCCCTTTAATGTTATCGGAACAAAGGCCGATGTTCCGAGCCTTAAGGGTTCTGGTGCAATACTAGACAAGTCAGACTTGGACAAGTTTTACTATACAGACATTAACGACATACTCAGACAGGTTCCCGGCGTTTATGTTAGACCGGAAACCGGTTATGGTTTCTTCCCGAACATTAGTCTTCGAGGCGTCGATCCAAATCGTTCTGCAAAAGTAACTCTTATGGAAGACGGAATTCCCACAGCACCCACACCTTATGCTGATCCATCCGCTTACTATTCCCCCACAGCTGGAAGGATGGCTGGATTTGAAGTCCTGAAGGGAACAAGTTCTCTCAAGCATGGTCCCAATACCACAGGTGGAGTGATCAACTATCTATCCACACCAATTCCGAACCAACAGCTATCTCATTTACGTGCTAGCTACGGGACAGACAACGAGCGCGTTGCCCATGCTTACTCTGGAGGCAGAACAGACTTTGGTGGCGGAAAGCTTGGTTACCTCTTGGAATTGTTTGATCATCGCTCTGATGGTTTCCATACATTGAAGTCCCTAAATGGTGCACCAGATCGGAACGCACCCATTGAGAGAACTGATATTTTGCTCAAGCTCAGTTATGAGTTTGGTGAAGGAGATTACCTTGAGTTTAAAGCTGGACGCATGGACATGGATGCTGATGTCAGCTACCAAGGACTATCCAAAGCCGACTATGCAACTAATCCATATCAGCGCTATGCAAATACCGACACAGATAATATGGACTCCGACCAGACTCGTTACTATCTTAGATATAACAAAGAGTTTTCTGATAGTCTGACCATGTCCACGACTGTTTTCTTGAATGAATTCAACCGCAATTGGTTAAAGCTAGCAAAAGTTGGAACTTCCGCTTCAAGTACAACCAAAGTTGGTAAGGGTGTTTTCGCTGACGCAACACTAATTAGCGTTTTAAAAGGCGAGACGGATGGATACTACGAAGTAAAAAGTAATGACAGAAGTTATCAATCAAAAGGTATTTTGGCCAATTTTGACTATGAAGTGGGGATCAACGATATCGACTTCGGCTTTAGTTACATTGAAGACGACTATGACAAGAATCCATACTACACGGACAAGTACACTGTAACTGTTGCAGGAACTACAACTACTCGATCCAAAATTGTAGACGACGGTTCAGCAAACTATGCATACAAAGACGCGGAAGCTTTTGAAGCTTACATTGTTGACGACATCGACTTTGGAGCACTCAGCCTTACTCCTGGCGTTCGTTACTCGAGTATAGATTATGCAAATGGTACAAACGCTCGCTCACTAGACGATGTGATAGTCGGTTTAGGAGGAACTTACGAGCTATCCGATACCTTGGGGCTTTTCTCCGGGATTCATCAAGGGCATACTTTCCCAGATGCTGAATCAGTCGCTGCTGATAATTTGGATCAGGAAGAATCACTCAGTTTTGAAGTTGGTGCCAGAGGAGTTTTCTCGGACATTTCCTTTGAATTTGCTTACTTCAATACCCATCTCAAGGATATGCTTGTTCTATCGAACCTCAACAACGGAGTTGCCGGGTCAGCAAATATAGGAGAAGGTTCGATTGATGGACTTGAGGTTCAGCTTGCTACAGACTTAGGTACCGATGGAGGTTTTGGAATTCCCGTTTCAGCTTCTTTTACCTTCACCAATACGGAGTTTGAGTCCTCCACCGCTCCAACTACTGGATACCTTAGTGGCGCAAGTGCAGGTAATGAATTCCCCTATGTTCCAGACTTCATGATGAACCTTCGCGGGGGTTTGGTATTTGATAAAGCTAGTACTTATCTTAACTTTCACTACCAAGGAAGTTCATACACTGATGGGGCAAACAGCAATGAGCTAAATAAATATGGTTCACTTGATTGGTCTGCTTTTTATGATGTAAGTGAAGGAGTTACGGTCTTCACAAAGGTTACGAACTTAACCGACGAGACTTATGTTCAAAGTGTATTACCTGATGGCTACCGCGTGGGAAAACCCCGTGCAGTGAGTGTTGGAATGTCATATGATTTCTAAAACCCTTTGTTTGTTTCAGGCTTAAAAGCCTTGAAGATTCATGCTTTTGTTTTTGGGCAGAAAACAAAAGTAAAATCCCTCGCCTCGTAGGCTTAACGAGGCGAGGACCCTTTCGACCTAACAAAAGTTAATTAATATGCATAGGCTCCCGTCTTTTTTGGCGGGGGCCTTATTTTTTCAAACCATTTTGTATGTTCCTGTAAAGAATGTTTAAAAGTAATTGAAAATACAGTTGATATTTATTTCGTCTTGATTGACAGATGACCAAGTATAATACAAGGTAAAGTGAATGCTCGGTAGCTCAGTGGCAGAGCAGGTGACTGTTAATCACTTGGTCGCTGGTTCGAATCCAGCCCGAGCAGCCATTCTTAAACTACTTAGATTCAGTATCTAATTCTGGCCAACGAAGAATCTTTCTATGCAATGTTCGTCGGCTAACTCCCATTAGCTGTGCTGCTTTTGTCCTATTGCCACCTGCCTGCAAAAGCGCATTTCGCAAGAGTCTCTTCTCATTTTCCTCGACCGATAATGTTGTATCAACCCCTTGTACATTAGAATTACTGTCAGAAGAGCCTGAGAAAAATCGGGCATCTAGATCATATGGGGAAATTTCTCCACCTCGATTGAGAACAACCAGATTTTCACAAAAGTTTCTTAATTCGCGAATATTACCAGGCCAAGAATAAGAAGATAGAATATTAATCGTCTCAGAATTTAAATGAGGTAAAGGAAAATTATTCTCTACTGAAAATTGAGATAAAAAATGATCTAATAATAATTTAATATCGTCACCCCGTTCACGAAGTGCTGGGAGTTCGATCGTTACAACATTGAGACGGTAATAAAGATCTTCTCTAAACTCTCCGCTTTGGGTCATTTGGTGTAAATTTTTATTGGTGGCACAAACCAAGCGAGTATCAATCTCTATTGTATCTAGACTTCCAAGCCTTTCGATTGATTTAGTTTCCAGGAAGCGAAGTAATTTAACCTGAGTAGCAGAATCAATTTCTCCAATCTCGTCTAGGAACAATGTGCCTTGATTGGCAGATTCAAAACGGCCTATTCTTCTTTCTGAGGCACCTGTAAATGCTCCCTTCTCATGCCCGAACAACTCACTTTCAAGCAAGTTAGAGGGAAGTGCGGCACAATGGACCGGCACAAAGGGACCACGTGAACGGTCGCTATTTTGGTGAATTGATTGGGCAATTAATTCCTTACCAGTTCCCGTGTCTCCGGTTAACAAAACTGTAGCTTTGGAAGGACCGACTAACTTCACCTTATCAAGAACAATTTCCAGCGCTGGTGACTTCCCTAAAATACCTTGGAAACTAAATTTCTTATCTAATCGATAGTGGAGATCTTTGTTCTCTTTAAGCAAGTTTTTAGAATCAATTCCTCTTTTTATTAAGAGATCTAGTTTTTCTAAATTTACAGGTTTGGTTAAAAAATCAAATGCGCCCCGTTTCATTGCCTCAACAGCGACTTCTACCTCCCCGTAAGCCGTCATCATAATACATACAGGTTGGTTTTTAAGAGCGATCGCATGATCAATTACAGTCATTCCAGATTGATTGCCCATCTTTAAATCTGTTAGTACCACCTCTAAAGATTCCGACTCCATTACATTAAAAGCCTCCTCGGGATTAGATGCTAAAAAGACTTCAAATTTATCCTCCAAGGCCAACTCCAAACCCTCACGGGTATGCTGTTCATCATCTACAATAAGTAAATTTGATTTCATTATTATTTTGTATCAGCAGCAGGATTTGATTCCAACAATTTACTACGTTCAGAATTCCTCGGAAATCGTAGGGTAACAATAGTTCCCGCACCTACCTTACTGTCAATTCCTACATCTCCGCCATGGTCCCTCATAATTCGGTGTACAATCATCATTCCAATCCCATTTCCACTTGCTTTAGTAGTGTAATAAGGTTCAAAAACCTTAGATAAATCATCTTTACTTATTCCACTCCCATGATCAATTATTTTTACAAATACAAAACGATCTTCTAAGCCGCTTAAAATTTTAATTTCTGACTTTGAATTTATTGCTTCTATTGCATTACCAATAATATTAAAAAAAACTTGCTTTAATTGCTCTGAATCACCATTTACTAGGGGTTCACGGACTCCTGCTTCCATAGTTATGTTAATACTTTTAGCACTTAATTCTTCTTTTTTTAAGTGTACAGTTTCTTCAATTACTGCTAGTAAATTAATTTTCTTGAAATCTGGAGTTTGTGGACGAATTGCTTTTAAAAAATGAGCTATAATTCCATCTAGTCTTTCTACTTCATTAATACAGGTAATAAGTGATTTTTTTGACTTCTCCTGATCCTCCCTTTCTAGATCTAAATTTCTGCGTAATACCTGCAAATGAATATGGATTGAATTGAGCGGGTTCCCTAATTCGTGTGCAACTCCAGCGGCGAGGTCCATAATACAGGCAACTCTTTCACTCTCTATTCTTTCTTCAAGACTTACTTTATCTTCGGTAATATCTGTAATAATAATCGCAATTCCAATTTCCTCTTTTTCTTCCTGCTTGGCAAAGACTTCTTCGATCGGAACTGCATATACTCGAATGTAACGAAGTTCCGGATAAGATATCTCCATTTCACGCACGATTACTTCTGCTTGAGTCCCTTCTTTCCCATGACCTAATCCAATTGCTCTTGCAATCTCAGGGGCGGCACGGAGTAGTGAAACCTGGGTTGTTTGATTATCCTTTAAACCAATTATTTTCTTACCCTGGATATTTGCATAACTTATATCGCCTTTTTCATCCAATACCAAGATTCCGTCCCGTATTACATCAAACACTATTTCCAGCAACTTCCTTTCTCTGGCAAGTCGCTGAACAAGTATTCCTAGATTTACTTCATCTAAATCGTCAAGTCTTCCGAGAACTTTATCTAATGGGCTTTTTCCTGCTTTCACTTTATTATTAAATCTAGCATTTTATTAGCTATGACTTCTTTGGCAGAATATTCAAATTTAACTTTTTTTCCCTCCGATGATAACATCGTAATTTGGTTATAATCTGCATTAAAACCGATTCCCTCTTGAGAAACATCATTTAGGGCAATCCAGTCTAAGTTCTTTTTTTTCAACTTTATTTTTGCATTCTCCTCGAAATTTTCGGTTTCAGCAGCAAATCCAACCAATACTTGATTTTCCTTCTTTCGAATTCCGAGTTCTTGTAAAATATCTATAGTTGGTACAAGCTTTATTTCATTTGGAAATACTTCTTTTTTCTTTTTTTGTACCCATTGCTCTAGAGGTCGATGATCGCAAACTGCGGCACACATAATAACAATGTCCGCATGCTTGGCATTTTCAAATATTGCCTTCCCCATCTGTTCTGCAGTCTCTACTTGTTTAAGGTGAACCCCCTTTGGTTCTTGAAGGTGGACTGGACCGCTCACCAAAGTAACTGAATAATTTCTTTTTTGTGCATTTGTCGCCAAGGCATACCCCATTCTACCCGAAGATGGATTAGAAATAAAGCGAACGGGATCAATCCATTCTCTTGTTGGACCAGCGGAAATTAATATATTTAGTTGATTAGGCATAATATAATATGAGCGACATTTGTGAGTTTTTAGTTTTTTTTAAAATGCTACAATGAATCAAACTCTACCAAATCATAATAAACCAAAAAAAGAAAGCATGTGGTTAAACCTAGGGTTTAATCTTGTTATTCCAATAGTATTTCTTCGAAAAGGAGGTGATTGGTTTGGTCCTTCACTAGAAAACCTGCTTCAATCGCCAAAGGATGGAACATTGGTCGGCTCCGTTATGCTCTTACTGGCAATTTCTTTTCCTATTGGGTACGGGATTTGGGATTTTTGCAGAAGAAAGAAATGGAATTTCTTATCAATACTTGGGGCATTGAGTGCTTTTTTAACCGGGGGAATTGGTCTTTTACCGGGTGCAACAGTTTCAATGTTTGCAATTAAAGAAGCTGCTCTCCCTGGAATTCTCGGATTACTTACTGTAATAACATTAAAAACAAAGAAGCCTTTAGTTAAGCTTTTTCTGTATAATCCAGATGTCATTCAAGTGGATTTAGTAGACCAAGCTCTAGCAGAGAGGGGGACCACAAATGAGTTCAACCAATTATTAAAGAAATGCACATGGTTGATTGCCCTTACTTTTATACTAAGCGCATGCTTGAACTACTTTCTCGCAATCGCAATTGTCGTAACGGAACCTTCAATCGATAAATTAGCATTTAATGATGAAGTGGGAAAGATGATGGGTTGGAGTTTCCCGATAATCAGCTTACCATGTATGGTAGTGAGTGCGTATGCATTTTGGCTGCTAATTAAAGGTATACGCTCGCTTGCGGGATTATCCTTCGAAGATGTCCTCACCCAAGGGCAAGTCCCAAAGAACCTAGCCGAGTAGTTTCTATCTGTCCCCTGTAGGAAGATAGGGCCGAAGGGGAGAGCCTTGGTAAATTTGGCGGGGGCGATGTATCTTTTTACCAGTCTCTGCAATCTCTTTCCAATGAGCAAGCCATCCGGGAGACCTGCCTATTGCAAATAGAACCGTAAAAGTATCTGTAGGAAAACCAAGTGCCTGCAGTATAATCCCACTGTAGAAATCCACATTAGGATATAATTTTCTTTCAACAAAGTAAGAATCCTTTAGTGCTTCCTCTTCCAACCTTCTCGCAATTTCTAGTATTGGACTCGAAACTCCAAGTGCCTCAAGAGCGTCATCACAAGCTGCTTTTAGTATTTTTGCCCTTGGATCATAATTTCTATAGACTCGATGGCCAAAGCCCATAAGGCGTGTCTTGCCCTGCTTTGCAGACTCAATAAAACGGCTACCATCATCGCCTGCATCGTGAATTTGGTTAAGCATTTTAATTACGGCCATATTCGCACCCCCATGTAACGGACCCCACAGGGCAGAAACGCCCCCAGCAAGTGAAGCAAATGGGTTAGCTCCTCCAGATGCTATCATTCTGCAGGTTGAAGTGGAGCAGTTTTGCTCATGATCTGCGTGAAGTAAGAAGATCAAGTCCAGGGCATTGGTGACAGAAGGTGGAATTTCCTTTGGTTCCGATTCTTTGGCAAACATCATTGTTAAGAAATTCTTACAATAACTTTCAGTTGGATCAATTTCAGGAACTTGCTCGTTTAAGAGAAAACGATGTCTAGTCGCCGCAATAGTACGAATTGTTGAAATTATAAGTGCGGCTGATTCATCAAAACTCTCTAAATCTGACTTACGATCATTGGTACACAAATGAGGATAGGCACCGCCCAATGCGTGCAAACCCGCTGCTAATACACCCATGGGGTGTAAGTTCTTGGGCTGTGAATTAATTGCGGTTACCACTTCATCCGGTAATTGTGTAAATTTTGCAATACGCTCGCTAAATAAATCTAGTTCTGCAGAGGTTGGCAAATTGCCATACATTACCAGGTAAGAAGTTTCCAAAAAATTGGACCGTGTCGCTAAATCTGCGATATCGTATCCGCGGTAACGAAGAATACCCTGGTCGCCATCAATAAAAGTAACTTTGCTTTCACAGGATCCGGTATTGCCATATCCATCGTCAAAAGTAATAAACTTACTTTCTTTACGAAGTAAACTAATGTCTATCGCCTTTTCAGATTCAGTGCCTTCGACAATGTGTAAGGGATAGGAATTCTCGCCAATAGTAAGTGTAGCTTCTTTGTCCATTTTGTGTGGGGTATTTAAAAGTATGGAAATCCTTAAGGAGTAAATTTCGCAACTACCTTTTCAAGGAAATTTCGGTAAATTTGCAAACCTTTTGCCTGACTTTTTTCAGGATGAAATTGAGTAGCGACACAATTACCATGCACAATTCCACTAATAAAAGGATATCCGTAACTGGAAGTGAGGGAGCAAAGAGTGATATCCTTGGAAACCACATGATAACTATGAACGAAATAAAATTGATCACCATCCTCTAGTCCAATTCGAATTGGATGCTGCCTTACCTTTTCCCATTGTACAGAATTCCAACCCATATGCGGAATCTTTAATTTCCTATCCAAGGAAAACTTTTGCACATATCCAGGGAACAAGGCTAACCCTGGCAACTCTCCCTCCTCTGACTTTTCAAAAAGCACTTGCAGTCCCAAGCAAACACCCAGGAATGGCTTTCCCGAGGAAACCCACTCCTTAATTGAGGATGCAAGGCCCGTTTGATTTAAGGCCGCCATACACTGATCAAAAGTTCCTTGCCCCGGGAAGACGAGGGCATCAATTTCTTCAAGACCTTCGGGAGTTTGTAAAACGCGAACTCTTGCACCCAAGCATTCGAATGCTTTTACTACACTTCTCAAGTTTCCAGTCCCATAGTCAACCACACCGACTGTGTGACAATCAATCGCCATGAGAGTCAATTAGGAAGACAGGGTGCCCTTTGTAGAAGGAACGCCGCCGTTTAATCTCGGTTCTAAAATAGTTGCCAGATCTAAAGCTTTGGCAAAACCCTTGAACATTGCTTCTGCGACATGGTGTGGTTCTTGTCCATGTTCCAAACGAATATGTAAATTACACCCTGCTTCATTAGCAAAGGCTTGAAAAAATTCTTTAAATAATTGAATATTGAAATCTCGAACCATCGAAATTGGGAGGGGAGCGTCGAAAACAAGAAATGCACGATTACTTAAATCAAGTGCAACTGTTACTAATGTTTCATCCATGGGCAGAACAAAAAAACCATAACGTTTGATTCCCGCCTTTTCTCCCAATGCTAATTTAAATGCTTGGCCTAAAGTGATACCCATATCTTCGACAAGATGATGGTAATCGATATCGATATCACCCGTGGCTTTAATTTTTAAATCAAAAAAGCCATGCTTTGAAAACAACTGAAGCATGTGGTCTAAAAATGGAATACCGGTTGCAATTTCATTCTTCCCTTCTCCATCCAATTTTAATGAAACCTCAATTTGAGTTTCATTTGTATTTCTTGTTAATTCTGCTGTTCGACTAGTTTCCATTTGCTTAACAAATTAATTACAATATCCATTTCTTCGTCTTTGCCAATACTGATTCGTAAAAACGAAGAGGTTAGTTCACTTGAAGGAAAATATCGAACAAACACATTATTGTCGGTCAAAAATCGATATAGTGCTTGAGCAGTTTGCTTCCCGTGATTCCCTTTCGAATCAACAGGTCGAGTGAATAAAAAGTTGGTTCCACTTGAATAGGTAGTCCATTGCCACTCTAAAAAGGTTTGGTAAACAAACTCACGGGTCGAGATAATTTTCTGAGTGACCTTCTTAAAATAACTGCGGTCCTGTAAGGCAACTTGAGCAATAAATTGAGCAATTCTATCTACATTATAAACTTCTCTCGCCTTGTTGAGTATCGCAATAATTTCCTTACTTGCTACAGCATAACCAACCCTCAAACCAGCAAGGGAATATGATTTTGATAAGGTTCTAGTTATGATTACATTCTCACTCTCAGTTAATAAAGGCAGTGCATTTGTGGGAGCAAAATCTGCATATGCTTCATCAATTACAAGTATTCCCGGATACTTTTGAAGGATTGTAGAAAATATCAGATTTTCGTAAATCCTTCCAGTAGGTGCATGCGGGCTAGTTAAAAAAAACAGATTGCTTCCCGAGTCAGTAATTATTTCAGAATCAATCTCGAACCTTTCATTTTGAAAAGGATACTTTATTACTTTTGTTCCCTGTAATGAGCCCAAAACTTCATACAAGGAATAACTTGGATCGAGCATTCCGATCGATTTCGACGAATCTGAAAAACAGCGAACGCAAAGATTTAAAATATCATCTGATCCATTACCTACAATAATTTGATCGGGATGAACATTGTGCAAGTTGGCTATTATTTCTCTTAAATCACTTGCTGACGAATTTGGGTAACGATGAAGTTCGTTTACTTGCGTAACAATTAACTCTGATATTTTGGGGGTAGGGGGGTAGGGATTTTCATTTGTATTAAGCTTAATTGTTCGTCCAGAAATAACGGGCTGCTTACCCGGGATGTAGGGTTTATGCTTACAAATAGAATGGGCGGTAAGGTCTTGAACTGACATTATTGGAAATTATTCGACTACAGCCTAATTGAAAAAGATTTTCCATGTCCATCCAACTGTTCCATTTCAGAAAAAACTGCTACTGCCTTCTTTGCCCGAATCGCTGACTTCTTATCATACTGAATAAAACTCGAACGCCTTAAAAAATCTTGTAGTCTCAGACCCGAAGAAAATCTGGAGGAACGGCCAGTTGGAAGCACATGACTTGGACCAGCAATAAAATCCCCCAAAGTAGTTGCGGTTTCGTGACCTAGCAGAAATGCACCCGCCGTTGTTATATGGTCGGTTAAAAAGCCAATGTGCTCATCTGCAACTTGAAGTTCTAAATGTTCGGGGGCAATATAGTTGGCAACTTCTGAGATTCTCTTAAAGCTAGGAAGATAAATCGACATGAACCCTCGCTCTAAAACACCTGCAACCGCTTCCATATGGGAGAGGTCCTGAAGTTGAGTTTTAATTTCAGAAGCGATTTTATCAAAGTGGCTCTTTTCCGAAAAAAGTAAGAATATTTTTTCCTTTCCAGATCCATGTTCAGCTTGGGATAAGAGGGCTGCAGCTACAAAAGCCGGATTAGATGAAGAATCCGCGATAATCATTACCTCGCTCGGACCCGGTAACAGATCAATTCCAACTGTACCAAAAACTTGTCTCTTCGCTTCATTAACAAATGCATTCCCAGGTCCATAAATTTTATCAACTGAAGGAATTGTATCTGTACCATAAGCTAATGCGCCAATTGCTTGTGCTCCCCCCACTTTATAAATTTCATCGACTCCAAGCAGTTCTAAAGCGGCAAGCATTTGAGGTGCAATTTTACCCTCTGAATCTGGAGGAGTAACGACCGCAATCTCTTTTACTTTTGCAACATTTGCAATTGTAACTGTCATAATAACAGTTGAGATTAACGGAACATTTCCCCCGGGCACATAAATTCCAACTCGATTAATGGGGTAAAATTTTTCGCCTACTTTTGCTCCATGATTATTAGATGTACTCCAATTTTCTGGAATACTTCTTTCGTGAAACAAAGAAACATTTTCGATCGCTTCTATTATACTTTCGCGTTCTAAAACGGTGAGTTGAGACTTTGCCTCTTCTAACTCGATTTTTGTTACCTTAATTTCATTCTGACTAAGCTTTGCATGATCATATTTGAGAGTTTTTTCAAGCATCGCAGCATCGCCGTTTTTGCGAATTTCGTGTAATATTTCCGAAACTGTGTCCTTGACGGTTTGATCGCTTTGCGACGCTGTGCAAAACTCTGAAAGACGATCTTCAAGATCGCTCTCATCATTCAAAAAACTAGTAATCATTTAGAGGAGATTTAAGTTTATTCCCACTCAATAGTGCTAGGTGGTTTTGAACTAATGTCATATACCACTCGATTGGCACCCTTTACTTCATTGATAATTCGATTTGAAACTTTTCTTAAAAGTTTATCTGGTAATTCAGCCCAATCTGCTGTCATTGCATCGCTACTAGTAACTGCTCGAAGAGAAATCACATTTTCGTAAGTTCTCTCATCCCCCATTACTCCAACACTCCGAACGGGAAGAAAAACACAAAATGCCTGCCAAAGTTTATGATACCAACCCGAGCTATGCAGTTCATCAATAAAGATGGCATCCGCTTCTCTTAAAACCCTAAGGTTATTTGAATTGATCGACCCTACTACCCTAACTCCTAAGCCGGGTCCCGGAAAAGGGTGGCGCATGAGAACATTTTCAGTCAAGCCGAGGGCACGACCTAGATTACGAACTTCGTCTTTGAACAATTCCCTTAAGGGCTCAAGTAAGGACAGTTTCATTTTTTTAGGCAACCCACCTACATTATGGTGACTCTTGATCAATGATGCAGGATTACCGGCAATGGGTACACTTTCAATCACATCTGGATATAAGGTACCTTGGGCCAAAAAATCAACGTCACCTAACTTCTTTACTTCTTTATCAAAAACTTCGATGAAAGTTTTACCTATAATTTTACGTTTCTTTTCAGGATCAGTAACTCCCTTAAGCTTCTTAAGAAACAAACTACCCGCGAGAGCAACTTTGAGCTTTCCGGGTATGTGGTTTTTAAAAAGTTTCTTTACTTGGTCCCTTTCATTTAATCTGAGTAATCCATTATCAACAAAAATACAGGTGAGTTGATCTCCTATAGCACGATGAATAAGAGCGGCTGCGACAGACGAATCAACTCCTCCGCTAAGGCCAAGAATAACTTTCTTGTTTCCAACTTTATTTTTTATTTCATCGATCGCACTTTGAGTAAAATCCTCCATATCCCAATCGCATTTACACTTACAGATTGTAACAAGAAAGTTTCTAATAATTTCATTTCCCTTCTCTGAATGCTCTACTTCAGGATGAAATTGCAAACCATAAAACTTTCTGGTCGAATCTTCAATCGAGGCAAAGTTCGAATTCTCAGTTTGAGCTAAAGCTTTAAAACCCTTAGGCATTTTTACCAGGCAATCGCCATGGGAATTCCAAACCGTGAGTTGTGTTGGCAAATCCTTGAATAATAAACCCTTCTTTAACACCTTCAATTTTCCTCTGCCGTATTCTCGATGATTACTGTTTTTAACCTCACCACCCAGCATTTTTCCCATTAATTGTAACCCATAACAAATCCCCAATATGGGAATTCCTAATGAAAAAATTTCCGCTTTGGGTTTAGGTGAGCCTTTTGCCAAAACACTTGCAGGTCCACCAGATAAAACAATACCAACCGGTCTTAACCTTTTAATGTCTCCAATCTTAGTATTAAAAGGTAATACCTTCGAATAAACATTTGCCTCACGTATTCGCCTCGCAATTACTTGTGTATATTGGGAACCAAAATCTAGAACTATGATTGTTTGTGGCATAAGGAGGTCTTAATTAGTCATAAAGAATGAAATATAAAACGTACAAAGCAAAGTAATTATTAAAAAAGGATAAGCACACCTTTTAGCAACACAAACTTAGTCAAGAAGTCTGAAGAGGTAGAACCTATGAAATAGAATTCTACAAATCGAAAAATGTTATTTATTCTGGATTTTTTTCGGCTGTCTTCTTTTCTTCTACAACTTGATCTTCATCCTTAACTTTCGATTCTGGTAAATCAATTGCGGATGCTTCTTCTGATGGCTCAACCGTTGTGGGAGTAGTATCTTCTTCTACAACTGCAGACTCAACTGCTTGTTCGCTATTTTCAGGGGAATTTTCTACTGTAGAGGACTCTTCTTCTTTTGCTGATGGCTTGGTCTTAGTTTTTTTTGGTGCACGCTTCTTCTTAGGTTTCTTCTTTTGTATTTCTTCTACAAATTCAATGATAGCCATGTCTGCAGCATCACCCAAGCGAGGTATCGCCAACTTATAAATTCTTGTGTAACCACCATTTCGTCCTGCAAATTGTTCTACCAATTCGTCAAAAAGCTTTTTAACAGCAGTCTTACTTCTCAATCGTGCGATAGCTTGCCTACGAAAATGAACCTTTTTGGCTGCATCGTCAGAAGCATGTGCTTTCTTTGCTAAAGTAATTGCTTTTTCAATTGAAGGGCGTAGTGCACGTGCTTTTGCAAGAGTTGTCTTAATCCGCCCATTATCAATGAGCGAACAAGATAAGTTGGCAATCAAGGAAATTCTATGGGCTGTTTTGACCCCTAGAAGATGATTGTGTTTTCTATGTCTCATCTTGTTAAATTATAATAGGTTATTAATTGGCAATTGTTTCTAGTAAACGACTTTCGAATTTCATTCCAAGCGATAAACCAAGCTGTTCGAGTTTGGCTTTAATTTCGTTCAGGGATTTTTTTCCAAAGTTGCGATATTTAAGCATTTCTGGTTCAGATTTCGTGGCAAGTTCTCCAACTGTTACAATATTTGCATTGTTTAGACAGTTGGCTGCACGAACTGACAGTTCAATTTCGTTAACACTCATTCCGAGAAGATTCTTTAAACGATTCTGCTCTTCACTTACTTCCTTGGTGTGACTTTCGAATTCAATCTGCTCTTCACTGATTTGATCAAAAACATCTAGATGATGTCGAAGTATTGCAGCAGATTGTTTAAGAGCATCATCAGGCGTAATTCTACCGTCAGTATTTACTTCCAAAATAAGTTTATCGTAATCCGTCATTTGTCCAACACGGGTATTTTGAACATCGTATTTAACAAGTTTGACTGGACTAAAAAGAGCATCAACATTAATCATTCCAATAGGCTGACCTTCAATTTTACTGTCTTCACCAAGGCAAAAACCGCGCCCAACTGAAACAATCATATCGGCCAAGATGTTTTTCTTACGATCGGTAGTAAGAATCAACTGCTCAGGATTGATAATTTCTATTCCTTCCATTGGCGAGATATCGCCCGCTGTAATTTCTCCTTCCTTCTCGACATCAAGTGTTAGAGTAACAGGGTCTGCTTTGTGACTAACAATAAGAATCTTTTTGAGATTTAAAACAATATCAGTTACATCCTCTACAATACCATCTACGCTTTGAAATTCGTGTTGAACCCCCTCTATTTTAATAGAAGAAATAGCGGCACCTTCAATTGAACTTAGTAAGACTCTACGAAAGGCATTTCCAATGGTGTGACCGTATCCAGATTCAAATGGGTCTGCAATGAACTTAGCGTATTTATCTGTCGCGGTTTCCTCTTCTTTAATAAGACGGTTAGGTAATTCAAACTTTCCAAGTTTTGTTGCCATGATAATTTTGGGGTTAAATATGTAAAAAAATAAGATTAACGACTATAAAATTCAACTACCAGTTGAACATTAATACTTTGTTCGAGTTCATCAGATTGCGGGAGACGAGTTACCGTTCCTTGAAGGGAATCTACATTGACTTCGACCCAAGGTGGGGAAGGATGATATTGAGAACCTTCTAGATTTTGGGTTGCAACTTGTCGTGAAGATGTCTTTTCACGCACTCCGATTACATCACCTGCAACAACAAAATAACTAGGTATGTCCACTTTTTTTCCATTCACTAAAAGATGTCCATGATTAACAAATTGCCTTGCTGCTTGCCTAGTCTTGGCAAAGCCAAGTCGATAGACTACATTATCTAATCGTGTTTCTAACATTGTGAGAAAGGCTTCACCGGTTACGCCCTTCTTACTTTTCGCACGTTCGAACATATTGCGAAATTGCTTCTCAGTTAAGCCATACATCATCCTAAGCTTTTGCTTTTCAATCAAGCCTTGGCCATAATCACTGACTTTTCTGCGAAAAGATGGACCATGCTGTCCAGGAGGGTAGGCTCTTCTTTCAAAGGCTTTATTTGCAGGGAACAACGCCATTCCAAATCGGCGATTAATTCTTGTAGTTGGACCGGTATATCGAGACATAATAAAATTTTGTTAGATAAAACTGTTAATTAATTTTAAACTCTTCTTCTCTTAGGTGCTCGGCACCCGTTGTGAGGAACAGGAGTAACATCGAGAATAGAAGAAACACTGAATCCAAGACTCTGTAGGGCTCGAATTGCAGAATCACGACCCATACCAGGTCCTTTTACTTTAACTAAAACCTCTTTCATACCATGGGACATTGCTACTTTCCCGGCGTCTTGAGTAACTACTTGTGCAGCATAAGCTGTGGATTTTCTAGACCCACGGAAATTACATTTTCCAGAACTAGACCATGAAATTACATTGCCCTTCATGTCGGTGAAAGAAACTTTAGTATTATTAAAAGTAGCGACTACATAACAAATTCCAGAGGTAATGTTCTTGCTACCTTTGGCCTTTCGAATTTTTACCTGCTCAATATTGGCACCAAGTAAGTCTGCTGCTGTCTCTTCCTTCTTTTCTGTTTTCTCTGCTTTCTCGGGATTATCAGAAGTGTTTGCCTCGGAACTCTTTTCCGCTTTTGGTTCGACAACCTTCTTAACTTGATCAGTTTTGACTACTTCGTCTACAGTTTCAGCTGTTTTATCTTTGTTTTCTTCTTCGCTCATTGTAAAAAAATTATGCTTTTCTAACCACACCTACGGTTTTACGCCCACCTTTTCGAGTACGAGCATTTGTAATAGTTCTTTGTCCTCTAACTGGTAAACCGCGTTGATGCCTCAAACCTCGATAGCAACGAATACTTTGTAAACGTTTAAGATTATTGGTAACCGCGCGGCGTAAATCACCCTCGACCATAATTTTTTGATCAATGATGTAATTACTAATAAGGCTGATCTCTTGTTCGTTAAGTTCCTGGGTTCGACGATCTGGATCGATCCCGGTGACCTCAAGTATCTTTTTAGCACGGGTTGGACCGACGCCATAAATGTATCTCAAAGAAAATTCAATTTTCTTTCTGTTTGGAATATCTACTCCGAGCAATCTAGCCATAATATTATATCTGTTGAGGTTAAATTTTTTTGATCAAGTACTCTTCAATATGAACCCGACGAGTCCTAGTAAGAATAATGCTATTGCGATAAAAATTAAAGGGCGCCATTGCGCTTCAAAGTCTTTCAGTTCAAGGGATTCTATTCCCTGACTGTTGCTCGAAGATCTTCCACGAATTCGGCCCTTTCGCAGGAAGCCATCGTAATGTCTTTGTAGAAGAAATGTTTCTAGTTGGCGCATCGTATCTAACACAACGCCCACAATAATAAGCATACCAGTACCTCCAAAAAAGGTTGCTACATTATAGGAAACATTCGCAGTCTTGAAGATAAAATCCGGGAAGACTGCAATAGCAGTCAAGAATATAGCACCCGCTAATGTCAACCGAGTCATTACGAAATCTAGAAAACGAGCGGTGTGTTCACCTGGACGAACACCAGGGACATATCCACCATTCTTTTTCAGATCATCGGCGATTTGAACGGGTTTAAACATTATAGATACCCAAAAATAACTAAATACGAGAATCAAACCACCATATACAATATAGTAAAACCAACCGCGACTTGCGAAAACATTTGCAAGATCAATTGCCCAATTAGTTTCTGAAGGGGAATCTGCTATTGCAGCTCCTAGCGTACGAAGCAATTGGGCAGGAAACATCAGAATGGCACTTGCAAAAATAACGGGCATTACTCCTGCGTAATTCACCTTAAGCGGAAGGAAAGAACTCTGTCCGCCAAAAACCTTTCGTCCAACCATTCTTTTGGCATACTGGACAGGAATTTTACGCTGAGCTTGTGTAACTGCAATGATACCACCAACAACAACTAGAAAGAGACCCACCATTAGCAGGGCTTTTACGATCACCATATTGTCACCAGCAGGGGCTAGAAATATGAGCGCATATGCATCGGCGAGGGCCTTAGGGAGATCAGATAAAATTCCTACGGTAATTAATAAAGAAATTCCATTTCCAATACCGCGCTGGGTTATCTGTTCCCCTAACCACATCAAAATTAAGGACCCTGTTGTAAGGAAAATAATTGTAGTAATTAAAAATATGGAAGGGGAGGTAGCCACAACAATTGCACCGAGTGGTTTTCCATCCAAACCGATCTCGGCTGGGTTAAAGCCTTGGATAAGACTGCCCGGACTATCTCGTAGTGCTAATGCCAGTAATCCACCCTGTATAAGACAAATTACTATAGTTAGATATCTTGTGTATTGAGATATCTTTTGCCTACCCGGTTCACCCTCCTGCTGAAGTCTTGCTAGTTGTGGGAAAACAGCACCCATCAATTGCATTATGATAGATGCACTGATGTAGGGCATTATTCCTAAGGCAAATAGGGCACCATTAAGTAATGCACCGCCAGTAAACATGTTGTAAAACCCAAGAATATCATTACCTTCAGTCTCACTTCTCGATTGCTCTCTTAGTTCAAAAAACTCCTTGATTGGAGAAGGGTCAACACCAGGCAGAGGAATATTTGCCCCAACACGGGCAATAAAAAGTAGAGCCAAGGTGAAGAAAATCTTCTGCCTTAGTTCAGGGATTTTTAAACAATTTGTAAATGCTGAAAGCATGCTCGCGATAGAAAGTTAAAATTATTCGGATACGGTACCGCCGGCAGCTAAAATTTTATCTTTTGCTGACTTGGATATCTGGTCCACTTTAACGGTAAAGGGTTTATTAACATCACCAGTCCCAAGAAGTTTAACAACAGTAGAATTAGACCTAATCAAACCTGCATTTATCAGGGATTCGAGATCTACCTTGTCCGAAGATAACTTTTCTAATTCATTTAAATTCACTATGGCACAAGGAGATTGGAACCTAGTACGATTAAAACCTCTTTGAGGGAGTTTTCTAAAAAGTGGCATCTGTCCACCTTCAAAGCCAGCTCTTAACGAGTAGCCTGAACGTGCACCTGCACCTTTGTGCCCGCGACCAGAAGTTTTTCCGTGACCATTTCCATGGCCTCTACCTACGCATCTTTTTTTGCGATTTGCTCCAGCTGGAATTTCATTTTCTTTCATGATAATATAAAATTTAGGCAGAAACTTCAGTTGTTTCAGGAACAGCAACTGGTAAAGGTTTGGGAGCTTCCATGTAAGAGGGGCCCGTAACTTCTTCACCTCGAATATTAGAAATTGTTTTGGGTGTTCTAAGCTGTAGCAGTCCATCCATAGTTGCAGAAACTACTGACAATTGATTGTTCGACCCGAGTGACTTAGAAAGAATGTTTTTCACACCTGCAGCTTCAAGAACAGCTCTTACGCCTCCGCCAGCAATAATACCCGTTCCCTGACGTGCTGGTTTTAACAAAACTTTCCCGCCGTCATAAGTTCCTACTATCTGATGCGGTACAGTATCACCATAAACTGCAACATTCTTCATCGCTTTTTTAGCCTTATCAGTTCCCTTGCGAATTGCATCAGGAACCATCTGCGCCTTGCCGTAGCCAAAACCAACTTTTCCGTTTTGGTCGCCTACTACAACAAGGGCAGCAAAACTAAAACGTCGTCCACCTTTAACTACTTTAGCACAACGATTAATGTGAACCACTTTCTCAAAAAGTTCAGGTTCATCCTTGTTTACTTCTGGTAATTTCTTATTTCTTCGATTCGGTTTACTCATGGTAATTTAAAATTTTAATCCTTGTTCGCGTATTGCATCTGCAAACGCTTTTACGCACCCGTGATACTTCCGACCGGAACGGTCAAAGACAATTGATTTGTAGCCCTTTGCTTTAATTTGTTCGCCAACGGCAACGCCAAGCTTTTGAGCTCCTGCCACGTTGGGCAGTAAGTCCTTAAAGTCAGAATGGGTAGTCGCAACACCAAGAACAGTGTGACCTAATTCGTCGTCAATACACTGGGCGTGAATATTTTTGTTTGTAAACCTAACAGCAACGCGAGGTCTTTCGGCTGTACCGTTTACCTTTTTACGTATTCGCCAACGACGTTTCTGAGCTAATTCTTTTTTCTTTGAAAGTTTCATTATTCTAATTAAGCAGATTTTTTACCTTCTTTTCGGCGAACATATTCACCGAGTATTCGAACGCCCTTACCTTTGTAAGGCTCGACGGGATAATAACTTTTGATTTCAGCAGCAACTTGTCCCACTTTCTGTTTATCGGCTCCTTCAACAAGAATTTTTACATTGTCCGAAACTGTTACTGTAACACCTTCGGGGATATCGTGTAAAATTGGGTGCGAGTAACCGAGTTCTAAATCAATTTTTGGACCCTTCACTGTTGCTCGGAAACCTACTCCTTCGATCAGTAAATTTTTACTGTAGGGTTTATTCACACCTTGCACCATATTTGCAATGATAGAACGTACAGTGCCATAATTAGCTTGAGCAGATCGTGAACTGTCAGTTGGTGTGATGACTACTGTGTCTTCACTCTTTGTAATTTGTGCTAGGGGCGAAAACTCCTGAGTGATGTCACCCTTTGGACCCTTCACGCGGACGCTTTGGCCGTCAATTGTTACATCGACACCGGACGGGATTACTACGGGAATTTTTCCTATTCTGCTCATGGGGAATTATAAATAAATGTTACCAAACGCTACAGAGGATTTCACCTCCAAGCTTATTTTTTCTTGCTGTTTTGTCGTCGATGATGCCGTTCGGAGTACTCAAGATAGAGATACCTAATCCACCAAGCACACGGGGTATTTCTCGATACCCGCAATAAGTACGCCTCCCGGGTGTGCTTACTCTATTAATACCCCTTATGGCATGCTGGCCATCAACATACTTAAGTGTGATTTGAATATTCTTGTGACCATTTTCAGCAGATTGTTCATCACAATTTGCTACAAAACCACGTGATTTAAGAATTTTTGCAATTCCTACGCGAAGGTTTGAATGAGGGTAGGAACATGTACTTTTACCAGCACTACCTGCATTTCGTATTACGGTTATAAAATCTCCTATTGTATCGTGAACTGACATAATTTTTAAGAGTTAGATATAGATCTACCAAGAGGCTTTAATTACACCCGGTATTTTGCCTTGAAGAGCAAGCTCACGAAATGAAATTCTAGAGAGTCCAAATTTGCGAATCGTCGCACGGGGACGCCCCGTTAATGTACAACGATTGACTAAACGAACAGGAGAAGAATTTTTAGGTAATTTAGTAAGCTTCGCTTGGGCTTTGTAAAAATCTTCCTCTGAAGTTTCAGGGTTTGATAAAATATTTTTTAGAGCGGTGCGCTTTGCTGCATATTGTGCAACAAGCCTTTCGCGCTTCTTGTTTCTGTGAATTACTGATTTCTTGGCCATAATATAAAATAATTAAGCAGCTTCTTGCTGATTTGATGATTCTGAAGAATTCTTGCGAAAGGGCATCCCGAGTAATTTGAGAAGTTCACTACCATCTGCGTCGTTACTAGCAGAAGTTACAATTGAAATATCTAATCCTGTATTAGTTCGTTGGCGTTCCACATTAATTTCAGGAAAAATGCTATGATCTATTATTCCCAGGGTGTAGTTACCAGAACCATCAAGTTTGGCGGGGACACCACGAAAATCACGAATATTAGGTAACGAGATAGCGATTAAGCGGAGTAGAAAATCCCACATTACATTACCTCTCAACGTGACCTTAATTCCTACTGGCATGCCCTCCCTCAACTTAAAATTAGAAACACTCATTTTGGCACGAATAACGATTGGTGCTTGGCCCGACAACGCAGTCATGTCCTTTCTGAGTTCTTCAATACCATTTTTATCAAGTTCAGCACCAAAGGAACTATTAAGTACTACTTTTTCGATCTTTGGCACTTGATGCACATTCTTCAATCCACAGCTTTTAAGCAAAGCTGGTGCAACTTCGTCTATATAAATTTTTTTTAGTTCAGGTATATTCATGAATCAATAATTCAGTATTAATGCTACAAAGTATTACTTGTTTTTGAGGTCGGTTCTGCGAACATTCGAAAAATGCAAAGAAGCCTCTCTTTCGATAATAGCGCCTTGTGGATTATCCTGAGTTTTTTTCTCGTGTTTTTTGATCATATTTACGCCCTCTACAATTACTCGATTTTTTTCACGAAGCATTTGTAAAATTTTACCTTTGTTGCCTTTATGATCTCCAGATATGACGACAACTTCGTCTCCTTTTTTTAGTTTGTTTGCCATAATTTAAAGTACCTCAGGGGCTAATGAAATTATCTTCATATATTTTTGCCTAAGTTCTCGTGCAACTGGTCCAAAAATTCGAGTTCCCTTGGGAGTTCCGTCATCGTTAACGATTACTACTGCGTTTTCGTCAAAGCGTAAATAGCTACCATCTCTTCTACGAACTGCTGTTTTGGTTCGCACGACAAGAGCACGAACTACCGTTCCTTTTTTAACTGCAGAGTCGGTTGTACATTCCTTGACATGACAAACAATAATATCGCCAATAGATGCAGTTTTTTTGTTCTGACCAATCCGTCTAATCATACGAACTTTCTTGGCACCTGTGTTATCTGCTACTTCTAGCCTACTCAGTAATTGTATCATGGCAAAATTATGCTACGGGGGCTTTTTCTAATATTTCAAGAACACGCCATCTCTTTAACTTACTCATTGGTCTTGTTACTATGATCTTGATCTTATCTCCAACCGAAGAGACGTTTTCTTCATCATGTACATGAACAGTAGTTTTTCGTCGAATCTCCTTTTTATAAAGTGGGTGAGGAGTTTTGTACTCATAAACAACTTTTATGGATTTGTCTCCAGTCTTTGCACGGACGAACCCGATCAATTCTTTACGATTATTTCTAGCTTCTTCTGTGGTCATAAAATTATATGTTTAAGCAGATTGTGCTTTGTTAGCCGAAAGAGTGGTTAAAATTTTGGCCCTATCTCTACGGATGCTTTTGATCAAGTGTGGTTTTTCAACTTGACCGGTCTGCTTCCTGATTTGGAGTTGTAGAAGCTCTTCCCCTAATTCTCGAAACTTCTTGTTAAGTTCTGTAACTGTTAATTCTTTGATTTCTGAGATTTTCATTGTCCAAATATTAGAATGATTGTTGACGCTGAACCAATCGGCATCGAAATGGTAATTTAGCATCGGCTAGACCCAAGGCTTCTCGGGCAAGTGTAAGAGAACAACCTGCAATTTCAAAAAGAACATGACCAGGCTTAACAACTGCGACCCAATGATCTACAGGACCCTTACCTTTACCTTGACGGGTTTCAGCGGGTTTCTTCGTAACTGGCTTGTGAGGAAACACACGAATCCAAACTTTGCCCTTTCTCTTTAAATGACGATTGATCGACACACGAGCAGCTTCAATTTGATTGGATGTCATCCTACCACGGGAAAGAGATTGGATACCAAACTCCCCAAAAGAAACTGTGTTGCCTTTGGAAGCGGTGCCACGGACACGACCCTTGAAAACTTTTCTATACTTAGTACGGGATGGAAGTAATTTTGGCATAACTTACAATATTAGAAAATTTTGTCTTCGTCCTTAAGGCAGATCCAACACTTGATCCCAATTATTCCGTAGACAGTATTAGCTTCAACAAGACCGTAATCAATATTTTCACGAAGCGTGTGAAGTGGAACTCTTCCCTCGCGTGTCTGTTCGGTTCTTGCAATGTCTGCACCACCAAGTCGACCAGCACACTGAATTCGGATGCCTTCAGCACCCATTGACATGGTAGTCTGAACGGCTTTTTTCATAGCACGACGGAATGCAATCCTACGCTCTAGTTGTAATGCAACGTTTTCAGCAACGAGTGAAGCAACGAGATCAGGTTTTTTTATTTCCTGTATCTCTAGACGGATATCCTTGCTGATTGTACGATTTAAGGAGTCTCGTAATGTATCTAACTCCTGGCCTTTCCGTCCTATTACGATACCTGGGCGGGCAGTCCAAATTGTAACTCTAGTGCGTGTAGAAGCTCGTTCGATAACTACTCTAGGAACTGAAGCAAAACGAAGTTTCTTTTTGAGAAACCCACGAATTAAATTATCTTCCTCTAGAAACTTTGAATAATCATGTTTGTTCGCATACCATCGAGCACTCCAATTGCGCCTGACTCCTAAACGAAAACCTATTGGATTTACTTTTTGTCCCATAATAATTAAGCTTCGTCTGTTAAAACAATGTAGAGATGACTCATTCTCTTTTTGTAAGGATGTGATGAACCACGAGCACAAGGTCTAAACCTTTTGAGTGCAGGACCTTCTTCAACAATTGCTTTGCTGATAATTAAATCGTCAGCATTCAAATTAGAATTATTTTCAGCATTTGCCATTGCGGATTTTAAAGTTTTGTCGAGCATACGAGCTGCTTTTCGAGGAATATACTTAAGCAAAGAAACTGCCTCTGTAGCTTTTTTTCCTGGTAAAATACGTGCCACTTCTCGCGCTTTTTTGGGAGAAATTCTCATGTATTTAGAATATGATTTTACTTCCATGATTTACTTCTGAGTGTGGGGATTGTGAGTTTTAAATGTACGAGTGGCAGAAAACTCACCTAGTTTATGGCCTACCATATTTTCAGTAACATAAACTGGTAAAAAGCTTTTGCCATTGTGAACTGTAAAATTGAGTCCGACAAAATCTGGAGTGATTGTCGATCTTCTAGACCAAGTCTTTATGGGTTTACGGTCACCAGCATTTTGTGCAGTAATAACTTTCTTCATCAAGCCTGGCTCTACAAAGAATCCTTTTTTAATTGAACGTGTCATAACAAAATTTCTATGTATAAAATATTACTTAACTCTTCTGCCATTTCGGCGAACAAGAATTTGTGAATTCGAGAGTTTGGATTTTTTTCTTGTCGGAAAGCCTTTAGATAACTGACCCCAAGGTGAACTCGGGTGACCACCTCCTGATGTTCTCCCTTCACCACCACCCATGGGGTGGTCGACAGGATTCATGGCAACACCACGCACTCGGGGGCGACGACCTTTCCAGCGATTACGACCCGCTTTTCCAATAGTCGCCTTTTGGTGACTTGAATTGCCAACCGATCCAATGGTCGCCCTACACACCTCTTTAACAAGACGAATCTCACCACTAGGCATCTTCAAGGAGGCGTGGTTGCCATCAACAGAAATTAAGCGTACCTCACAGCCAGCTGATCTTGCCAATTTTGCTCCAGCTCCTGGCAACATTTCAACACAATGGACTCTAGTACCTAAGGGAATCAAATTTAATGGTAATGCATTGCCGGGTTTAAAATCGACCTTCTCATTTGAGCTTACCAAAACATCACCAACAACAACAGTGGAAGGAGCTAAGATATAGGTTTTTTCGCCGTCTGCATATTCAAGCAAAGCTAAGTGGGCAGTACGATTAGGATCATACTCTAAGGCAATGACTTTTGCCTCATCGTTCAATCGTTGCCTTCTAAAGTCAATTTGACGGTAAAGCCTTTTGTGTCCACCACCACGTCGTCTCGAAGTGATTCGACCGTAAGCATTTCGACCTTTCTTGCGGTGAACACCTTTTGTTAAAGAACGTTCCGGCCTCTTAGTATCGAGATCTACTTTGTTTTTAAGAAAAAATCTACCGGAAGGCGTGACTGGTTTTTGTTGTAGAATTGGCATGGTATTATTCTCCTATGCTAGGTCGATGCTGTCGCCCGACTTTAAGGTTACAATTGCTTTCTTCATACCACTCTTAAAACCAAGCTTGTTACGTCGAGCACGATCTCTTTTAGCTTTGGGTTTAACAACTAAAGAATTTACTTTTAAAACTTTTACACTAAATGTCTTTTCTACTGCATCTTTGACATTGGACTTACTAGCAAAACTAGACACGGAAAACACATATTTGTTAAGATTGGCCGAGAGCATAGTTGCTTTTTCGGTAAGCAATGCTTCTTTTAATATAGTTACTGACTCTTTCATTATTTAGTCTCCTCCTTACCGAATTTAGCTAATAATACATCCAGCCCTTTAAGGCTCATAACTATTTGATCAGTTTGCACAATATCAAGGGGACTTAAATCTTGTGCACGTCCTAATCGTGCAGTTGACAAATTCCTGGCGGCTAGGGCAAACTTGTCCTCGAATGAATCACCAATTGCTAGCACTTTTTTAGAATTTGGTGCGATAGTTCCAATTAAGCTTTTAAAAAGTTTGGTTTTAGGTTCTGCAACTGACCAATCTTCAATTAAATAAATATTCTCGGAATTAGCCTGATCTATTAAAGCCCGCTCCATAGCAAGACGTTTAATTTTCTTGTTCAACTTTTGATTGTAAGATCTTGGTCTTGGTCCAAATGCCACGCCGCCTCCGCGACGTTGAATCGCATTTTTATCTCCTGCACGTCCAACACCTAAACCTTTTTGGCGGTAAATTTTCTTGCCCGAGCCATTAACTTCTGAACGCACTTTGGTCGATGCGTTTCCTTGGCGGTTGTTTGCATGTACTGCAATTATTGCCTGCCTTAAGGCGTCGACGCCTTTTCCTTCTTCGAGAGTAGGGAAACTTTTGATATCAACATCCCCACTAGGAGAGCCATCCGCTTTGAATAATTTAAATTTCATTACAAATAATAGTTTACTTTCTGGACTTCTTTGCCACGCGAAGAGTTAAAATTGAACCCTTGTGCCCAGGTACGCTTCCCTTAATCAAAACTAAATTTTTCTCCGGTAGCACCTTAACAACTTGTAAATTCTGAGTAGTACGACTGACATCACCCATATGACCTGGCATTTTCTTATTCTTGAAGATGCGACCTGGCCACTGACAGAGACCGTAAGAACCACCTCGTCGATGGAACATAGAACCATGAGAAGCAGGACCACCTGCAAAATTCCAGCGCTTTACAACTCCCTGAAAGCCTTTACCCTTAGTTTTCGAAACTACATCCACCATCTTAATTTCTTTGAAGTCCTCGACAGTAATGACATTTCCTTGCTTGAAATCGTGATCATCAGATAAGCGAATTTCTTGAGAAATTTGCTGCGCACTTACATTTGCTTTCTTAGCGTGACCTTTCTTACAAGAATTCGCCTTGTTGGGCGATTTCCCATTTGGGTTGAAGCCAATCTGAATAGCAGAGTAACCATCTTTGTCCCCAGTCTTAACTTGTAAGACAGGGCAAGGACCCGCTTCAATTATCGTTACAGGGACAAGATTATTGTCCGCATCATACACTTGGCTCATGCCAAGTTTTTTTCCTAGTAGTTCAAGTTTCATTCTTTAAGCGGCAGGCGGTTTTAACCATTTGAGACCTGCTTTAAAGGTTTAATTTTATAAAATAACCTATTTATACGTTAATGTTAATTTCCACACCGGCGGGTAAATTGAGTTTTTTGAGTTCGTCCACAGTTTGAACAGTGGGCTCAATTATATCAATGAGTCTTTTGTGAGTTCTTAACTCAAATTGGTCCATTGATTTCTTATCGACATGAGGAGAACGATTTACTGTGTATCTTTCAATACGTGTAGGCATAGGAATTGGTCCAGCAACTCGTGCACCAGTTCTTTTAGCCGTATCAACAATGTCTATGGCTGACTGGTCGATTACACGATAGTCAAAGCCGCGAAGTTTAATGCGTATGCGCTGTCCGTTCATCTATAAATTGAGTATATTATGTTCTTGCAGGTTCCCTGCTTAAAGTTTCGACAATTGATTGCACAAGACTTTGGGGTACTTGCTCAAAATGGGATGGTGTCATGGAATAATCTGCTCTGCCTGAAGAAAGGGATCGCATATCAGTAGAATAACCAAACATGTTTTCAAGGGGTACAAATGCTTGTATGATGCAAGCATTTCCGCGAGATTCCATTCCTTGAATTTGACCGCGCCTACGATTCAAATCACCCATTAGTTCACCTTGATATTCTTCAGGCGTGGATACTTCAACCTGCATGATCGGCTCAAGCAAAATAGGATTGGCATTTTTCATCGCGTCTTTAAATGCAAATATACCAGCCATTTTAAATGCCATTTCAGAGGAATCAACATCATGGAAAGAGCCGTCTACAAGGGTAATTTTGAAATCAATTACTGGATACCCAGCAACTACACCTGAAAGTGCTGCCTCTTTAATACCATCGAAAGTGGGTTTAATAAATTCTTTAGGAATAGATCCACCTACGATCTTATTTTCGAGTTCGACACCCTTACCCTTTTCGAGGGGTTCCATTTTAATAACTGCATGACCATACTGACCACGTCCGCCAGACTGACGAATAAATTTACCATTTCCATCAGAAGGTTTAAGCATGGTTTCGCGATATGCAATTTGAGGCTTACCGGCATTTGCATCTACCTTAAACTCACGAAAAAGACGATCACGAATGATTTCAAGGTGAAGTTCGCCCATACCGGAAATAATCGTTTGTCCAGTTTCTTCGTTAGTGGAAAGTCCGAAAGTAGGATCTTCTTCCGCCAATCGTTGCAATCCAATTCCCATTCTCTCTTGATCGGCTTTGGTAGCTGGTTCGATCGACATGGAAATAACAGGTTCCGGAAAACTGGGTGGCTCCAATCGCAAATCCAAATCCTTGTCCGCAAGAGTATCACCTGTAACAACATCTTTAACACCAATGAGTGCACAAATATCACCTGAATAAGCAACATCAATATCTTCACGGTCGTTTGCCTTCATAACCATAAGTCGAGAAACACGTTCACTTTTACGAGTCCTGGGATTATACAGACTAGAACCTTTTTTTAATGTTCCCTGATATATTCTATAAAATACTAATTTTCCAACATAAGGATCGGACATTAGCTTGAAAGCAAGTCCAGCAACTTTAGCACTGTCGTTGGGAGCAACCTCTACCGCATTTTCATCTGAATCCTCTCCCTTCATTGGGGGAAGGTCAAGGGGACTGGGTAAGTAGTCAACCACAGCATCCATGAGCATTTGAACGCCTTTATTTTTAAATGCACTACCAGGAATAACGCCAATAAATTTCAAGGAGAGTGTGGCTTTTCTGATACCTAACTTAAATTCGGCTTCTGAAATTTCTTCACCATCTAAATATTTATTTGCAATATCATCACTAAAATCAGAAACGGCTTCTAGTAAAGCTTCGCGATACTCGTCAGCTAAATCTTTAAGGTCAGCGGGAATTTCTTCCACTGTAAAGCGAACACCTGATTCATCAGTTTCGTCATAAATATACGCAACCATCTTGACCAAATCAACAAGACCTCGAAAGTTTTCTTCTGCACCAATTGCTAAAAACAATGGATGTGCATTTGCACCCAGCTTGTCTCTCATACTAGTGACAGCAGCTAAGAAATTGGAACCCATACGGTCCATTTTATTAATAAAGCCAAGACGAGGTACATTGTACTTGTCCATTTGCCTCCAAACTGTCTCAGACTGCGGTTGTACACCCTCCACTGAAGTAAATACACCGATTGCACCATCTAAAACTCGTAAGGATCTTTCCACCTCGGCCGTAAAATCTACGTGGCCGGGCGTATCGATTATATTGATGCGATGAGGTATTGTAGCAAAAGGTCCCTCGGAAGTAGTCCATCCACATGAAATTGCGGCGGAAGTAATTGTAATTCCACGCTCACGCTCTTGCTCCATCCAATCTGTGGTTGCACCACCATCGTGAACTTCACCAATTTTGTGAACAACGCCAGAATAAAATAAAACACGCTCAGTACAAGTTGTTTTACCTGCATCGATATGTGCTGCTATCCCAATATTACGGGTATGCTCTAAAAGGGATGGGCGACTTTCAGAGTTCGCTGAAGAAAAATTTTCGTTATTACTCATTGAGAAAAATTATACTTACCAACGTAAGTGAGCAAACGCACGATTTGCTTGTGCCATTTTATGAGTTTCCTCACGCTTTTTTACAACAGATCCAGTGTTATTGTAGGCATCTATTAATTCGTTGGCTAACGAATCTGCCATAGGTGCACCTTTTTTAGCACTGGCAGCTTTTACTACCCAACGAAATGCAAGGCTTTGCTGACGCTCAAAAGGAACTTCGATAGGTACTTGGTAAGTGGCCCCCCCAACTCGTCGACTTTTCACTTCGATCTTGGGGCGAATATTCTCCAGTGCACCCAAAACTAAATCAACAGGATTTCCTTTTTCAAGCTTCTCTGCCATTTTCTCAATCGCACCATAAACTATTCGTTGAGCCACTGTTTTTTTTCCACTCTGCATTACTGCGTTAACGAGGGTACTTACAAGGGGGCTTCCGTGCCTTGGGTCTGGACGGGATGGTCTTTTAACTGCTTTTCGTCTGCGTGACATAATAAACTCCTACTTTCTTGGGCGTTTTACGCCGTATTTAGAACGACTGCGTCGTCTTTTTTCTACACCCTGGCAATCTAGCGTCCCTCTTACAATATGATACCTAACACCATTCAAATCTTTTACACGACCACCTCGAAGCAATACAATACTGTGTTCTTGTAAATTATGACCTTCATCAGGTATGTAAGCAATCACTTCATGTCCTGTTGTTAGTCTAACTTTCGCAACTTTACGTATTGCGGAATTTGGCTTCTTTGGAGTTCTAGTAGTAACCTGAACGCATACACCTCTTCTGAAAGGACATGCTTTAAGTGCGGGTGACTTAGTCTTTGCTTTTTGAGGGCGACGACCTTTTCGAACTAATTGATTTATTGTGGGCATGGAGTAGATTTTTGAGGAAAAGTTGGTTAAAGTAACAGGTTTTTCTGTTTTCTCAAGTTTTATTTATTAATGTGAAGAAATAATTAGGCAATTTTATCTTCCGTCTTAGCCTGACCGAGAGTATCTATCTTAAGTCTACGCCATTTTGGTAGACCAGTTCCTGCCGGAATTAAATGTCCCATGATGACATTTTCCTTAAATCCTTTTAAGTCATCAATTTTGCCAAGTGTTGCAGCGTTCGTTAGAACTCGAGTGGTTTCTTGGAACGAAGCAGCAGAAATAAAACTGTCAGTTTCTAATGAAGCTTTAGTAATTCCTAAAAGAATCGGTTCTCCTTCAGCTGGCTTACCTCCTTTTTCAGAAATATCTTCATTCGAATTCATAAAGGCGAATCGATCTATTTGATCACCCCAGAAAAACTCGGTATCACCTGGATCCGTAATACGAACCTTGAAAAGCATTCTTGATATTATTACCTCTAGGTGCTTATCGTTAATTGTAACTCCCTGAAGACGGTAAACCTTTTGGATCTCCTCAATTAAATATTCTTGGACTGCAGATGGTCCTAGAATCTCTAGAATTTCATGGGGATCTTTGGCTCCCTCAGTGATTAACTGCCCTTTTTGAGCAAAATCTCCTGGTTGAACCAATACATGTTTTCCGTGGGGAATTAAATGTTCTTCGACCTGACCAGATTCTTCGTTCGTTACGAGTAGTCTCTTTTTAGATCGTAATGTACCAGCTTCTGACACAATGCCATCTATTTTAGCCATTTGCCCAACATTTCCCTCCTTGGGCCGACGTGCTTCAAAAAGCTCTGCTACCCGTGGAAGTCCACCGGTAATGTCTTGTGTCTTCGAGGCTTGTCGTGGAGTCTTAGCAATAATTGAACCCGCATCTATCCTAGTTCCTTCATCAACCGCAACTTGTGCACCCGTTGGTACAGAATAGGTAGCAATTGGATTGCCTTTGGAGTCTTTAACAATCACTTGGGGATTCAAATCTTCCTTATGCTCAATCACAACCATCGATCGTCCACCGGATGCGTCCCTTTCGACTTTTGTAGTCACACCTGGAAGCATGTCCTCGAAGGAGATAACGCCTTTTTTCTCGGAAAGAATAGGTATATTGTAGGGATCCCACTGAGCCAATAATGCCTCGTCTTCTACTGGGTCACTGTCTTTAAAGTGCAACAATGCACCAGCGGGTATTGGGTAATCATCTACAATTCGATCATCTTCATCCAAAACTTGGATAGATCCTGTCTTATTTAAAGTCACCTGCTGGTCATTTGCAAGAGTTACCAATCGTAAGCCCTTGAAGCGAAGTTTTCCAGCTTTTCTAACATTGATAACCGGATCTTCTCTTCCCGCACTTGCGATTCCCCCAATATGAAATGTCCTCATCGTAAGTTGAGTACCAGGTTCTCCAATAGATTGTGCTGCAATAATACCAACGGACGAACCTTCCTTCACTAAACTATTAGTAGATGGATCGGTACCGTACTCTAGGGCTGTTAAACCGTTTTTAATTCGACTGGAAAGCGGTGACATTACTTTCACCCGTGTGATACCGAGGGCATCAATATCGGAAGCAATCTCTTCCGTTATTAAAGATCCAGAAGGAATTACAATTTCACTAGGATTAGATGGATTATTAATATCATCCGTAGAATATCTACCGATGATACGATCTCTAAGGGGAACAATCTCATTATCTCCCTCCATGATAGCCTTCTTGACTACTCCGTCTCGACGGTCATCGTCATCACAAACGATAATACAATCCATCGCAACATCACATAATTTACGGGTCAAATAACCCGCGTCAGCGGTCTTCAAAGCAGTATCTGCTAACCCCTTACGAGCACCATGTGTGGACATAAAATATTCAAGGACCGACAAGCCTTCCCTAAAGGATGCTAAAATTGGCTGCTCAATGATCTCACCAGAGGGCTTTGCCATTAAACCACGCATTCCACACAACTGTCGAACTTGTTGGCGATTTCCCCGTGCACCTGAATCCATCATCAGGTAAACTGGATTGATCGTATCTTTTCCGAGATTTTCGTCTAGGCAAGTGAATACTTCTTTAGCGATATCATCCGTTGCGGTAGTCCATACATCGATAATCTTATTGTGTCTCTCACCTCGGGTAATAATACCCTTCTTAAATTGGTCTTCAACCTTATCGATTTCCTTACGAGCAACAGCAATTCTCTGCTTTTTCTCGGGTGGAATAATCATGTCAAAAATTCCAATCGAGATACCTGCTTTGGTAGCCATGTCAAATCCCATTTCCTTCAGTCGGTCAAGAGATTCAATTGTCTCTTCTTTACCTCGATTACGAAATGTTTCTAAGATAAGGTTACCTAAATCTCCCTTAAGTGCAGGTTGATTAAAGAAACCTAATTCATCAGGCCAAATGGTATTAAATAAAACACGACCTACTGTTGTACGAACAACGCTTTTTTTGGTTATTCCAAATAAAGATTCTTTACCTTTATCCGGATTTTTCATGTCTATCCAATCGTGTAAGGTTAGAACTCCAACATGTAATGCGCTTAATGCTTCCTCCAAACAACCAATAAGAGGTACACGTTGACCTTCCTTTGGTTCTGTCTTGGGGTTCATTGTCAGGAAATAGGAACCCAAAACAATATCCTGAGAAGGTGTAAGTATAGGCTTTCCACTCGAAGGAGAGAAAATATTGTGTGTCGCCATCATCAACAGTTTAGCCTCCATGACTGCCTCCACTGAAAGGGGAACATGGACTGCCATTTGATCACCATCAAAGTCTGCATTGTATGCAGTACAAACTAACGGGTGCACTCGGATCGCATTTCCTTCGATCAAAACGGGTTCAAAAGCCTGAATCGATAATCGGTGGAGGGTAGGGGCACGGTTCAAGAGAACGGGATGGCCTTTGGTAACTTCTTCCAGAATGTCCCAAACTTCAGGAGAGCGACTCTCAATCATCTTCCTCGCTCCGCGAACAGTATGAACAAAACCAAGTTCTTTCAATCTACGAATGATAAATGGCTCAAATAGAATTAATGCCATTTTCTTAGGAAGTCCACATTGATGCAACTTCAACTCAGGTCCAATAACAATAACCGACCGTCCCGAGTAATCCACCCGTTTTCCAAGAAGATTTTGCCGAAATCGACCCTGCTTACCCTTCAGCATGTCACTCAATGACTTAAGTGCACGATTTCCAGAACCTGTAATCGCTCTTCCATGCCTACCGTTATCAAAAAGTGCATCTACCGCTTCCTGCAACATCCGCTTTTCATTATGGATGATTACATCAGGCGTCTTAAGTTGGAGAAGATTTTTAAGGCGGTTGTTTCGGTTAATGACACGACGATACAAGTCATTGAGATCACTTGTTGCAAATCGGCCACCTTCTAATGGAACGAGTGGACGAAGATCGGGTGGAATAACAGGAATACTATCTAAAACCATCCATTCAGGTGAAGCACCTGAGTGTAAGAAACCTTGGGTAACTTTTAATCTACTAGAAAGCTTTTTCTTAATTTGCTTCGACTTGGTGTCATGCATTTGATCATAAAGATCCTCTAATTCTTCTTCCAAGTTTATGCGACCTAAGACATCACGAACCGCTTCAGCACCCATTTTCGCCTCGAACTCGTCTCCGAACTCATCCTGGGCTTCTCGGAATTCCTTGTCAGAGAGCAATTGTTTTTCTTCCAAAGGAGTACTACCTGGGTCGGTCACCATGTACTGCTCATAATAAAGAACTCTTTCTAAACTCTTAGCTGTCATGTTGAGCATTAATCCCAACCTGCTTGGCATACTCTTAAGGAACCAAATGTGGGAAACAGGAACTGCTAATTCTATGTGTCCCATGCGATCACGGCGAACTCGTGAAACGGTAACTTCCACCCCGCAACGATCACAAACTACACCTTTGTATTTGATGCGCTTGTACTTACCACATGCACATTCATAATCCCGGACAGGGCCAAAAATTTTCTGACAAAACAATCCACCTGGCTCAGGCTTAAATGTTCTGTAATTAATTGTTTCCGGATTTTTAACTTCTCCTTTAGACCAAGATCTTATTACATCTGGAGAGGCTACTGTTATGGAAACCCGATCCATGGGTCCAACTTCCACACCTAGTGCTTCATTTACTGCTTCAACGCTCATGATTTACCTTTTCGAGGGGTTATTTAAAATATTTATTTTATAGGGAGTCTTCGCCTAAGACTCGTATATCTAGGCAGAGACTTTGCATTTCCTTCATCAGTACATTAAAAGACTGAGGAGTACCGGCCTGTAGAGAGTTGTCACCCTTTACAAGAGACTCGTAAATCTTTGTGCGTCCGGCTACATCATCCGACTTCACAGTGAGGATCTCCTGTAGAGTATATGCAGCCCCGTATGCTTCTAATGCCCATACTTCCATTTCTCCAAATCGCTGTCCGCCGTATTGGGCTTTACCACCGAGAGGTTGCTGGGTAATTAAGCTGTATGGACCAACTGCACGTGCGTGTATCTTACTTGATACCAAGTGATTCAATTTGAGCATGTACATATAACCCACGACGATCTTTTGATAAAAAGCTTCTCCTGTACAACCGTCATATAATACAGTCTTTCCCGTCTCTGGTAGATTTGCTTCTTTAAGATAATCTCGGATTCTATCTTCAGAAATACCGTCAAATATTGGTGTAGCTACTTTAAAGCCTAATTTATTACAGGCCCAACCTAAATGGGTTTCCAAAACCTGACCTACATTCATCCGACTAGGAACACCTAAAGGATTTAAGCAAATTTGGATTGGAGTACCGTCTGGAAGAAAAGGCATGTCTTCTTCGGCAACAATTTTTGCCACAACACCTTTATTACCATGTCGACCTGCCATTTTGTCACCCACGCGCATTTTTTGCTTTTTGGCTACAAATACCCGTACGTTTTTAATCGCTCCCTGATCAATCGAGTCACCTTGTTCTATTGACTCAATCTTACGATCACGATCATCTTCTAGATCGTTAAATTTAGATTCGTAACTTTCGATTATTTCAAAAACTTTAATTCGAACAGGAGAAGGCGGAATATCAATATAACGATGAACTGAAGATAACCTTCTTAATAATGTCTTAGTAATCTTGCGATTAGAAGGAATGATTATGTCACCAGTTTCAGAGTTTGTAACATTTAATGGAATTTTTTCGCCCAAAAGAATGTTGGAGAGTGACTCCGTTAATTGTGAACGAAGGCTATCAGTTTGGTTTCTGTAATCTTCTTTTATTTGCTTACTTTGACGGCGAAGGTCTGAAGGGGAAAGCTTTTCCTGCTCCGCATCGGTTCGACTTGAAACCTTTACATCCATAACGATACCTTGTGTACCTGATGGAACCTTAAGGGAACTATCTTTTACGTCCGCTGCTTTTTCACCAAATATGGCCCGCAATAATTTTTCTTCTGGCGCTAAATCTGTTTCACTTTTAGGCGTAATTTTACCGACGAGAATATCACTTGGTCGTACTTCTGCACCAATACGAACTACACCTAGATGATCAAGGTTACGCAATGCTTCCTCTCCTGCGTTTGGTATATCCCTAGTAATTTCTTCCGGTCCGAGTTTTGTATCCCGTGCCGTGACCTCAAACTCTTCAATATGAATGGATGTATAGATATCATCCTTGATCATTTTTTCAGAGATCAAAATTGCATCTTCAAAATTATATCCCTTCCAAGGCATGAAGGCTACGAGAATATTACGACCAATCGCCAACTCCCCATTATCGGTGCAAGCACCGTCCGCAAGAGCATCGCCAATCATTACCTTATTACCTCTTCGAACTATAGGTTTTTGATTAAAGCATGTTCCAGCATTGGAGCGCAAAAACTTTCTTAAATCGTAGCAATAAATGCCTCTCTTGTGGTCGCTTTTGGGTTCCTTGAGAAAACGCGGTGGAAGAGTACCATCATCTGTTACAACGATTCTGTTTCCATCAGCAAGCGCAACAACACCTTCGGATTCTGATACTGTTACAGTTTTAGAATCTTCTGCGACCTTCTTTTCAATGCCTGTACCAACCAATGGCGAATCAGACTGAAGTAATGGTACTGCTTGTCGCTGCATGTTAGCACCCATCAAGGCTCGATTCGCATCATCATGCTCTAGAAATGGAATTAAACCCGCAGCAACAGATACTACTTGCTTGGGTGAAACATCCATGAATTCTACCTGATTGGCATCGTATTCACTAACTTGATCTCGAGCACGACAGGTAACACGACCAATGATCTTGTTGGAGGATTTGTCTAACTCAGTGTTAGCTTGGGCGATTAAATACTGTTCCTCCGCGAAAGCATTGAGATCAATGACACCATTTATTAATGACTTTGAATGAATGAAATTTGCCTGTTTTAAAACAACTCCCTCTAATTCTTTTACAAATTTGATTTTAGGAACATTTAGTATCTCAGCGAGTGCAGGGATTGATTCAGCTCCCCCCTTTTGCGTAAACACGATAATGTCATTTTTCGCGATTGTCTCATTGGAAAGAATTTCAAGTGCCCAATTAAGTTCTGCATGTTTACTTATTTCATCGAAATAAATTAAATGTGTAGCCCCCTGCTTAAAACGACATTTATCGAAAGCCCGTTCATTTTCTAAATTTCTGAGATTATTGAGGGGATGAGATTCCTCGACATGATCCTTTGCGGAAATAATTCCAATATATCCATTCAAGCAAGGATGATAAGTGGATTGAAGAAATCCGAACTCATCAATTTTAGCATAAGTAGAAAGCGTGTTTATTAATCCGATATTGGGTCCCTCGGGAGTTTCGATCGGGCAAATCCTGCCATAATGAGTTGGGTGTACATCCCGAACTTCAAAACCAGCTCTCTCTCGATTAAGTCCACCCGGTCCTAATGCAGATAATCGGCGCTTGTGAGTCAACTCGGCAAGTGGATTAATTTGGTCTTTAAATTGGCTAAGTTGACTCCTTGCAAAAAAATCTCTCACAACCGTGGTGAGAGCCTTTGGGTTGATTAACTTACCAGGTGAAAGTGATTCAACTCCTTGGTCATACAGAGTCATCCTTTCTCGAACAACACGCTCCGTTCTTGATAAGCCACTTCGGCAAACGTTTGCTAGTAATTCTCCTACGGTTCTAACTCGACGATTACCTAAATGGTCAATGTCATCGATCCCCATATCGAAAAACTTACCCGCATCTTCCCGGGCTTTTTCTTCGTTGGATTTACCTCGTTTGAAATCGGTAAGCTTCCGAGTGGCCGCAACTAAATCTTCAACAGTCGTTACCCGAACTTCCAATGGGGTGTCTAAATTTAATTTCAGATTAAGCATGTGCCTACCCACTTTAGCCAAATCGTAACGCTTGGAATCAAGAAATAGCCTCTTAATAAGCGCTTCGGCATTAGCACGGTCAGGTGGCTCACCAGGTCGGAGTTTTTTATAAATTTCTTTTAGTGCTTCATCCTTGTTTTTAGTGGTGTCTTTTTTGAGACAACGTATGATTGCACCTTCATCAACAGAAGTGTCAATTGCACGGAGTTGTGTCTCTCCTGCTTTCTGGAAAGATCTAAGATATGTTTTAGTAAGAGGTTCAAATGCTTTTGCTAGAACAGCACCTTTTGTACGGTCAAACATTGGTTCGACTAGCACATAATTTGAAACATTCTCCTTTTTTAACAATTCTTCAATAGATAATATTTCAATATCATAGAAAAGTTCGATTATTTTTTGATCGGAATCTTTGTCTTTATCAGAATCTGAATCAAGTAAGGCCCGTAAAAAAGTGGTAATTAAAAACTTTCTTCTTCTTCTTCTACGATCTAAGTACACATACAGTAAATCATGTTGGTCAAATTGTGCCTCTATCCATGTTCCACGATCCGGAATTATACGGAATCCGTGCAACGTCTTTCCACTACTGTGGACCGACTCCTCAAAACTAACGCCAGGCGAACGGTGTAATTGACTGACAACAACACGTTCGGCTCCATTTATAATAAAGGATCCCCGTTCTGTTACTATAGGCAACTCACCCATAAAAATTTCTTCTTCACTGTAGAAAGGTTTACTCTGTCCTTCTACTTCAAGTCGCAAGCGAAGTTTGACCTGTAATGGAGCTGCATATGTACAGTTTTGATCGATACAATCCATTTCAGACAACTTAGATTCTCCAATGGTGTAACTCACATATTCTAAACGAGATTTTTCGTCATAACTTATGATAGGAAAAACCTCTGTAAAAACAGCCTCTAAGCCTGCTTTTTTTCGATGAGTTGATGGAACTTCTCTTTGAAGAAAATCATGAAAAGAATCAACTTGATTTTGAAGCAAGTTTGGTGGCTCGATGGCTTCTGTAAGCTTACCGAAATTTTTTCGAATTGCTGTATCCATATTATTGGTTGGTAACTTGTGGGGTAGGGAAAGAACAAAAAAAGCCGCAGATTGCATAGCAACCATACGGCTTTACTTTAAAACTAGAAAGAAAGAGAGAAATGCATTATTTAACTTCTACTTTTGCTCCTGCAGCCTCTAATTTCTTAACAATCTCATCTGCCTCATCCTTGGAGACTGCTTCCTTGACTGGCTTGGGCGCTCCTTCTACGAGTTCTTTAGCCTCTTTTAATCCAAGACCGGTAATTGCACGGACTTCTTTAATAACGGCAATTTTGTTGCCTCCAAATTCAATGAGAACAACATTGAATTCAGTTTGTGCTTCTGCTGCTCCACCGGCATCTCCGCCGCCGGCTGGTGCTGCGACTGCTACGGCTGCTGGTGCTGCTGCACTAACGCCCCATTTGTCTTCGAGCTCTTTAACGAGATCTGCGATCTCTATTACTGATTGGCCGCTGAGCCAATCAACTACTTGGTCTTTTGTTATGTCTGACATGTTAATATATACCTCCTGTCCTGAATATGATTAGTACCTATTGGTGTTTAAGGAATTACCCCTAATTTCTTCTAGGTTGGTGGTTAATAGTTTTATTTTTCGGATAGAATATCCAGAAAATGGTTTAGGAATTATCTGCCTTTGCTTGTAAAACAGTAACCATCGAACGTGCTGGTGCACTAAGGATGGATACTAGTTGAGTCGCAGGTGTATTGAGTAATGAAAGTAATTGGGATTGAAGAACTTCTAAGCTCGGTAGATTTGCCAATTGCTTAACTTGGTCAGTATTTAAAACTCGATCTCCAAGTGTTCCAGCTTTGACAGTTACTTTTTTGGTTTCTTTCAAGAATTCACCAAGTGCTTTTGCTACACCCGATGGGTCATCTCCCCCAACCACGATTGCAGTATGACCTGATAAATGGTCTGATAAATCAGGTAATTCTTTTTCCTTCGTTGCGATCGTAAGTGAACTATTTTTTACGACATGAAATTCAGCTCCTCGTTCTGAAAGCTTTTTCCTTAGTTCGGATGTTTCTTCCGCATTTATTCCCTTGTAATCGGTAAGAAAAAAGTAATCGGAGCGAGAGAGGTAGTCGGAAGCCTCTTTAATTAAATAGGATTTTTCAGGTCTCATGATGTAGATATATTACGAAAGATTAAGAGTACTGGTGTCGAGTTTAACGCTCGGGCTCATTGTACTGCTAATGTAAACATTTTTAATAAATTTTCCCTTAAAGCCATCTGGTCTCGAGGACAAAACCGCTTCTAACGCAGTCGACGTATTTTCCTGCAACTGAACTGAAGTAAAAGATCTTTTACCCACGACGACAGCGAGTGAACCAGTTTTATCCATTTTAAATTCAACTCTTCCTGCCTTTACCGCAGTAATTGCTTCCGCAACATTATCGGTAACTGTACCAGCTTTTGGGGTAGGCATCAAACCTCTTGGACCAAGCACACGAGCAATACTGCGAACACTTTTCATTGAATCTGTTGTAGCAAGGGCCACATCGAAGTCCATCCATCCGTCTTTGACCTTTTTGATTAACTCATCAAGTCCAGCATGATCAGCACCTGCTGCTTTAGCTTCATCCGCATTATCGGTAAAAACAATCACACGAACTTCTTTACCGCTTCCATGGGGTAAATTTACAATTCCCCTTACACCCTGAGAGCTTTGCTTAGGATCAACGCCTAAAGAACAAGAGAGTTCTATTGTTTCATCAAAATTTACTTTTTCAAATTTTTCAAGTCTACCGAACGCATCCGAAAGTGTGCTTGTTTCGTCCTGTGAAAAACCTTCCATAGACTTGCGATATTTTTTACTACGAGAAATCATGTTAAATTAGATTAATTGGAGACTTCGATTCCCATACTTCTTGCCGTACCTTCTATTATCCTACAAGCAGCATCTTCATCAGATGCGTTTAAATCATTTTGCTTAGTCTTTACAATGTCCTTGATTTGATCACGGGTTACCGTACCGACCTTATCTCGATTCGGAACACCAGAACCTTTGGCTAAACCAGCAGCTTTCTTCAGTAGTACGGAAGCAGGGGGTGACTTAAGAATAAAACTAAATGAACGATCTGAGTATACTGTTATTACAACCGGTAAGATCAAACCTGCTTGATCTTTAGTTTTTGCGTTAAATTCTTTACAAAAACCCATGATGTTTACACCTTGTGCACCCAACGCTGGACCAACAGGGGGTGCAGGATTGGCTGCACCAGCAGGTAATTGAAGTTTAATAAGACCAACAGCTTTCTTAGACATTATAAATATTATTCTTGATCGGCTTTTTCGACTTGCCAAAATTCTAGTTCAACAGGAGTGAATCGGCCAAAAATGGAAACCGAAACTTTAAGAGTTCCTTTTGCTGGGTCAATGTCCTCAATTTCACCAGTTAAGTTTAAGAAAGGTCCATCTAGTATTTTGACCACTTCACCAACAGTAAATTGAACTTTTGGAACTTCTTTTCCTTTTGCTTCATCCACTTGATTTAAGATACGTGAAATCTCATCATCACGAAGCGGTGTTGGATTTTCCTTACCAATAAAGTTAATTACACCGTCCGTATCCTTGACCTTATACCAAGGTTCTTTCTTAAGAGTACCTTGATCATCATAAAGTTTCATTTCTACAAATACATAACCGGGATAAAACTTACGGTCCCTTTGTCTTTTTTTGCCGTTCTTAACCTCAGATACAGTTTCGATAGGAACAAGAACTTCATTCAAATTCTTCGCGAAATGCTCATCTTCTTCTTTATACTTGGCAAAGTAACGGCGCACTTTGTCCTCGTGATTAGACAGACATTGTACGGCATACCATCTCATTCCAGTTGATAAAGTATCGTTCATGAAGTGTAAGGATTAGCTAGACCGAAGGTATTGAGTTACAAACTCCACCCAATTAGATAAAGAAAAATCTGAAACAGAAATAAAGCAGCCTAATATAACTACACCGATTACAACAACTATTGTAGATTCGCGAAGCTCAGCAAAAGTGGGCCAACTTGCTTTCCCAAGTTCAGCAATAGTCTCCTTGTAAAAGGTTCTAACTTTCTTAAACGGATTCAATTTTATTATAAATGGCGGGAGAAGAGGGACTTGAACCCACAGCCTACGGTTTTGGAGACCGTTGCTCTACCAATTGAGCTATTCTCCCCAAGTTTTAATTGGGTGGATTTGCGAGTAGTAATCTAAATGATTAAGAAATTTCAGTAATGTTACCCGCTCCAATAGTTTTGCCACCCTCGCGAATAGCAAATCTTTGTCCAGGTTCCATTGCGATTGACTTTTGAAGTTCTATTTCAACACCCAGATTGTCACCTGGCATTACCATTTCAACACCTTCAGGTAAATGAACAATCCCGGTGACATCTGCGGTACCAAAGAAGAATTGTGGACGATAACCTTTGAAAAATGGGGTGTGCCTTCCACCTTCTTCTTTGTTAAGAACATAAATTTGGGCTTTCGCTTTGACATGGGGCTTTATGCTACCTGGAGCAGCAAGTACGTGACCTCTCTGTATATCAGCTTTTTCAATTCCACGAAGCAGTATTCCAACATTATCACCTGCTTGACCTTGTCCTAATTCCTTACGAAACATCTCAACACCGGTACATGTAGTCTTACGAGATTCTCCAAGACCAACAATTTCAACTTCTTCACCGACCTTGATTCTTCCACGCTCGATTCTTCCAGTTGCAACAGTACCACGTCCTGTAATTGTAAAAACGCCTTCCACTGCCATCAATAAAGGTTTGTCAACATCACGTACGGGTTCGGCTACTTCAGTATCAATGGCATCCATTAATTTCTGAATCGAACCTAGGCCCAAATCACTCTCTTCATTTTCAAGTGCCTTGGTAGCAGAACCGCGGATGATTTTTGCATTGTCACCATCGAATTCATACTTGCTCAACAAATCGCGAATTTCCATGTCGACTAATTCAAGTAATTCTTCGTCATCACCAGACATAAGGTCGCATTTATTGAGAAAAACTACCAAATTAGGAACATCTACTTGGCGAGCAAGAAGGATATGTTCTCTAGTTTGAGGCATGGGGCCAGTAGTAGCATCTACTACTAAAATAGCTCCGTCCATTTGAGCTGCACCCGTGATCATATTCTTAACAAAATCAGCGTGACCAGGGCAGTCTACATGAGCGTAATGCCTGTTTGCTGATTCGTACTCAACATGAGAAACTGCAATCGTTACAATTTTAGACGAGTCACGTACTGTTCCGCCTTTCGCTATATCGGCATAGCTTTTTACTTCTGCAAGTCCTTGACGGGCTTGAGCATGTAAAATTGCTGTCGTGAGTGTTGTTTTACCATGGTCTACGTGACCGATGGTACCTACATTAACGTGGGGTTTTGTGCGTTGGAACTGTTCTTTGGCCATTTGTTTGACTTAGTTTGAATTTTATGTGGAGCCCACGAGCGGATTTGAACCGCCGACCTCGTCCTTACCAAGGACGCGCTCTACCGACTGAGCTACATGGGCGGGGGGCATGGAGTTAGAGAAAAGTGTTTGAAGGTAGAGAAAAGTGATTTTTTGTCAAGTAAAACCAAATTTTTGTCACAAACATGTTTCTACTTTTTACATTATAAACTTGATTTACTTAGATAAATTTTAGATAGTTTATCTCGGAACGCGGGCGTAGCTCAGTTGGTAGAGCACCACCTTGCCAAGGTGGATGTCGAGGGTTCGAATCCCTTCGCCCGCTCCATTTCAACTTATTAGCAATTGAGCAAACTCTTGTTCTATTTCGGGTTTACAAGCCACTATGGAAGTAAAATCTTTCTTTTTTGAAAAATCTACTATCGATAAACCTGCACCTTTTAAAATTGGTATCAGTGGTAAAATGTCAAAGGGTTTTAAATCGATATCTAACATTGCATCAGCCTTTCCAGTGCATAAAAGATAGTACCCATAACAGTCACCCCAGGTTCTAAATTGAGCCTCTCGTTTCTTTAACCTTTGCCAATTTGAAGCAATAGAAGATTGTGAAATACTTTTTTCGTCTGTTGTTAGAATGAGAGATTCATCCCATGAAACAAAGGGTGAACATTCTGTTTTTATTCCATTTAATAAACAAGAGTCATTATCTCCAACCAATAAATCATTCCCTAATTTAGGAAGTCGCATACAACCATAAGCAGGGTAATCATTATACAAATACCCTATCAAAGTTCCAAACAAAGGAATCCCCCTGGCAAAACTAAATGTTCCGTCAATGGGATCAATAATCCAGATGCTTTCCGCACTTTTTTCTTTATTTGCCAACTCCTCACCAACTATTCCGTGACTCGGGTAAGATAATTCAATCTGTTCTCTGATAAAATGTTCTGTATTTAAATCAACATCTGTAACGATTGTCCCATCGCATTTTTTTCTTTTATTTACAATATTTGTATCAAAGCATTTATTGATAGATAAAGATGTTTCGGTTGTAATTTTTTCTACAAATTCAGTAAAAACTGGAAAACTTATTTTATTCATTTAGATTTTTTAAAATATGCAAATTTTAGCCCTGGACTTTGAAGGTTCACTCTCCAATGGAATACGAGAAATAGGTTTAATCACATCAGTTAATTCCACAATAGTAAGTTTAGCGGAACAAACAATTCGAAATGAAGCTGAATGTATCGAGTTCTTTAAAACAATATTTAAGAAAATACCTGATTTTATAATATCACACAATGTACCAACAGAGAAAAATCTTCTTAAAAAGTATCTACCTTACAGTAATATTACCAGTACAAACCATGGAGTGGAATGGGGACCGTGGCTCGATACTAAAGAAATGTATAAAATACTTTATCCCCAATTGGAAGAATACGGATTAGAGCACTTAACTAATATTTTTATTAAAGAAGAGAGCTCTGTACTAGCTAAAAGACATTGCCGAGAAGATAAAAGAACCCCTCACAACGCCTTGTATGATACAATATGTGCCTTCTTGCTTTATAAAAGATTAGCAAGTATCGTAAATATAAAACAGTTTATTCGGTAGAATCAGTTTTGGTATCGTGGTCAGTGTTTAGATTACCTGTATCTGTTTCTGGCTCGTTTTCTAGCAAGTTTTCGGATTCCGTCCCCTCCTCTTCGAGTTCATCACCTTCGTCGAGTTCTATAACTTCAGAAATAGCTGTTAATTTGTCTTTACCGGATAAATTAACGAGCTTTACCCCCTTCGAACCTCGGCTTGTTTCCCGGACATTATTAACAGGGCAACGAACAGCCTGTCCGTTACTTGTGATCATTAAGATTTCACTCTCGGGATCTACGCTCAGTGCACCGATTATTCTGTCAGTATTCATTGCAGTAACACCCTGACCGCCTCTTTTCCTTGGGGTAGCATCTTCAACCGAATCACTATCAAGTTTTCCACCGTTTGGAAGAAACGCACTGAACCGAGTACGGATACCTAGACCATTTTGTCCTGCAATCAGTAATAATTTTTGATCATCAACCACCAGGCAAGAATCTACTTGATCTTTGGGTTTGAGTCTAATCCCACGAACGCCTCTAGTTACTCTGCCTTGGTCTCGTAATTGATCGCAGCAAAACCGCAGTCCTTTTCCGTTTTTGGTTAAAATTAAAATATGATCATCCGGATTCGTTTTGATCGCCTTTAATACAGTATCACCTTCATCAACATTAATGCCAATAATTCCACCCTTGCGATGGTTTTTGTACGCATTTATCTTTGTTTTTTTGATTACTCCTTTTTGAGTACATAAAACTAATGATTGATCAGATTCAAAGGAATCAATCGCAATAAGGGCAGCAACCTTTTCGCTTTTTTGCATTTCGAGAAGATTGATTATATTTCTACCCTTTGCAATTCTACTTCCCTCTGGTATTTCATAAGCTTTTCCAACGTAGACACGACCATTTTTCATAAAAAACATGAGTGTATCGTGCGCATTGCAAGTTTGTAAAATTTCGACAGGATCTTCCTCCTTTTGACCACTCCCAATTACTCCTTTTCCTCCACGATTTTGTGAACGAAATTCTTCGACGCCAGTTCTTTTTATGAATCCGCTTTTTGTAATCGTAACAACACAACCATCATTAGGAATTAAATCTTCCATTCTAACATCGCCTTCATACTCCGTTATTGTGCATTTTCTTTCGTCTGCGTATACATCTCTCAAGGCACTTAATTCATCTTTTATTACGGATAAGAGTATATGTTCATTTTCAATAATTTCTTTGAGTCCTGAGATAATCGTCATTAATTCTTGATATTCAGCGTCAATTTTCTCTCTTTCCATACCAGTCAATTGGTATAATCGTAAATCAAGAATTGCATTCACTTGCCTGTCAGAAAGAGTATATTTTGCGACTAAATTAGATTTCGCTTCAATTCGGTTTGCTGAAGCTCGAATTATACGAACAAAATCATCTAAATTATCTTGTGCAATTTTATAGCCTTCTAGTATATGAGCTCGATCCTCAGCCTTCCTCAATCTGAATTGAGTTCTTCTAAGAATTACCTCTCTCCGATGGTCAACATAACACTCCAAAGCTTCCTTAATGTTCATCTGCCTTGGCCTTCTCTTATCTAAGGCCAATAGAATAACGCCAAAACTACTTTCAAGTGCAGTTAGTTTAAAAAGTTTGTTGATGGTAACTCTCTCAATTTCTCCGAGTTTAAGCTCTACAACGATACGAGTCGTTTCGGTCGATTCATCTCTAAGATCGCTCACTCCATCAAGAATTTTTTCTTTCACCAAATCTGCAATTCTAGTTACTAAAGTTGCACGATTTGCATTATACGGAATTTCAGAAATTATTATTTGTTGTTTTCCATTCGGCAATTCTTCAGTAGTTATTGTACCTCTCATTCTTACTATGCCACGACCGGTATGCATGTAGGAATTAATTCCGGATCTACCCGCTATTGTACCGCCCGTTGGAAAATCGGGTCCCGGTAGTATTTCCATAATTTGCTCAATCGTACAATTAGGCTCATCGATTAGTAAGGTTACGGCGTCAATCAGTTCACCCAAATTATGGGGGGGTATGTTAGTCGCCATACCCACAGCGATACCAGAAGAACCGTTCATCAGGAGGCTGGGCAGGGAAGACGGCAAAACTGTAGGTTCAGTAGAACTTTCTTTGTAATTAGGGGCAAAGTCGACTGTATCTTCGTCGATATCCTTGAGTAATTCTTCCGCTATTTTAGTCAATCGACATTCTGTGTATCGATATGCTGCCGCAGAATCTCCATCGACTGAACCAAAATTACCTTGACCATCTACCAACGGATACCTCATTACCCACGGTTGTGCCATTCTTACTAATGTATCATATACCGAACTATCGCCATGCGGGTGATAATTTTTTAAGACCTCTCCCACTACACCAGCACACTTATCGTACGCCCTGCTGTGCAACAAGCCCTCCCGTAGCATAGCATACAAAACCCTGCGATGTACTGGTTTAAAACCATCCCGAACATCTGGTAAGGCTCGACTTACTATCACTGACATCGAATAATCGATGTAAGCAGATTGCATAATATCGCTTATATTTCCCGAAAAGAGTGATTTATTATTGTCTGTCATTATAAAATTATTAGGCGTCTAAAAATGAAACATTCAGGGCATTATCTTCAATGAAAGCTCTGCGCGGTGGGACTTCTTCACCCATTAACATTGTGAAGATATTATCGGCCGCAATTGCATCCTCTATTTCAACTTTAATTAAACTTCTTTTTTGTGGATCCATAGTCGTTTCAAAGAGTTGCTTCGGGTTCATTTCTCCTAGTCCTTTATATCTTTGTATTTGAAGTCCTTTCCTACCTTGCTTCCTTATTGTTTCCAAAAAGTTGATTACTGAGAAGATGTCTACTGTTTCCTCTTTGTTTTCAGCACCACTATTAGTTACGATATGATAATCAGATACTTCTTCTTTGTTAGAAAAAAGCGTATAATTAATCCCTAATTCATGGCATTGTTTTAATAATTTCTCAATTTCGTATGATTCATATATTTCATGAATTGAAATTCTTTGACTCACTTTCAAGCCATTTAATTCTATTTCTCTACTCACAGAGTCGAGCTCATTTTCTTCTACGATATTTTGTGATAACATGAAACCAGCCTTGGCTTCGATATCTTTGAAAAATCTAATTTCTTCCTCATTACCAGTTCGGATACGAGCTAGAAATCGCGGAAGGGATTCTGATTTTCCATCAAGTTGGGCAAGCAACCTAGTTAGAGTGCATCCATAGCGTTGAATCCCTTTTCCTAATGCCTCAATTTTTAAAAACTGCTCGATTAAAATTTTTATCTTCTCTTCTGGGAATAAATAATCATCACTTTTTCTTTTAAACTCAATATCTTCACAGCCCAATGACAGAAGAATCTTACTCATTTCCGCATCATCTTGAATATACTGTTCTGTTTTTCTTCTCTTTATTTTATATAGTGGAGGCCGTGCAACATAAACAAATCCATTTTCTATCAAGCCTTTCATTTGCCTAAACAAAAATGTGAGCAGAAGAGTTCTAATGTGAGCTCCATCTACATCCGCATCCGTCATTATTATTATTTTGTGATATCGTGCTTTACTAGCGTCAAAAGCACCTTCTCCCTCGTGGTCTCCGATTCCAGTACCCACTGCAGTGATCAAACTTCTTATTTCAGCATTGTTGAGAACTTTATCTAGACGAGCCTTTTCAACATTCAATAATTTACCCCTTAGTGGGAGTATCGCCTGAGTAAGCCTATCACGACCCTGCTTTGCTGAACCTCCTGCTGAGTCTCCCTCCACAATGTACAATTCACTTTTAGCGGGGTCCTTCTCAGAACAATCGGCTAACTTGCCTGGTAGTCCACCACCAGATAATGCTCCCTTTCTTACCGTCTCACGGGCTTTCCTGGCTGCCTCTCTTGCCCGAGATGCATGAATCACTTTTTGAATTAATGACTTTGCGGTGTCAGGATTCATTTCAAAATAGTATTTCATCTTTTCACCAACGATCTTCTGAACAATCCCATCTACTTCACGATTAGAAAGTTTGGTCTTCGTTTGCCCCTCAAATCTTGGCTCCGGTACCTTTACCGAAACTACTGCGGTTAATCCCTCTCTCACATCATCACCCGTTAATGATAATTCTTTTTCTTTCAGTAAGTCGTTTTGCCTCGCATATCCGTTGATAACACGAGTCAGTGCTGTGCGGAAACCAGACAGATGAGTACCACCTTCTACATTATGAATTGAATTTGCATATGCGTAAAGTTGGTCGGAGAAAGAGTCATTATATATTAGGGCAACCTCAAGCATAATTGTTCCCTCTCCGGTTTCAGCAGGAGCCTCCCCTGAAAACGTAATTGGTTCAGACGTTAAACAATTCTTATTTTGATTTAAATACATCACGTATTCACTAATACCATCCTCAAAAACAAATGTTTGCTCGCGTTCGCCCTTGTCTTCTTTCAACGATATCTTAACACCAGGATTAAGGAATGCCAATTCCCGCAACCTTTTTGCAAGAACATCAAATTTGAATTCCCTAGTCTCGGTGAAAATTTGTTCGTCGGGAAGAAAAGTCACCTTTGTACCCGTAGATTGGCAGGATCCGATCACTTTCATTTTTTGTGTCGTTATTCCTCGGGAAAACTCCATCTGGTGAATTTTTTCCTCCCTTCTAACTTCAGCAACAAACCATTCTGAAACTGCATTTACGCATTTTGCACCCACCCCATGCAAGCCTCCTGAAACCTGATAAGCCCCTTTTCCAAATTTTCCGCCAGCATGTAAATTCGTAAGAACTAATTCTAATGCCGGCATATTATGCTTCGGGTGAACATCTACCGGAATCCCTCGACCATTGTCCTGAATCGAGCACGATCCATCTGCATGAAGGTGAACTTTTATTTCTGAGCAATACCCCGCTAATGACTCATCAATTGAATTATCGACAATTTCAAAAACACAATGATGCAGACCCCTTTCATTGGTATCACCAATATACATATCGGGTCGCTTTCGCACGCCCTCCAAGCCTTCTAACTTTTGAATTTGTGAAGAGTCGTACTTTTCTTCTTTTTTTATGTTTTTTTCTTCTGACATGGGTGGCAATTAAATTGTTTCTTTAATAACGCTTAAGTTCTTTTAATATAAAGGTTAAGGTGAGAATTTTGCTTTCAGTTTTAGAGTAATTGTGATGGACTATTTATATCTTTTTTTTGGTATTTCAGTCAAGGTAGGATTTAAACTTTTTCTTGAAAACTTGAGGGGTGGGGGGTGCCTATTATTTTTGTGTTTCAATTTTGGCCTTCAATACTTCAAAAAGCGTTGCAACACAGGTATTAATGAAAACTAAGATCTATCATTCAATAATTAGCTTTATGGCAAATCCCAATGCCGTTCGACCCCTTTCCATTCAATGCTTTTTCTTGATAATAGCGATCAAGGAATGAAGTCCCAAATAATGGAAACGAGTGTAACAGTTCCAATAAAATAAATTAGGTTAAAATAAATGCCCACTTTTAGAAAATCTTTAAATTGATAACCTCCAACAGTATAAACAAATGTATTTGTCTGATATCCAATTGGCGTGACAAAACTTGCGGATGCAGCAATACAGGCTGTTAATATATAGGCTCTTGCATCGCTTGGTGGCATGTTCATCAAATGTGCTACCTCAAGGGATATCGGTGCCATTATAACTATTGTTGCGTTATTTGATAAAACTTCTGTTAAAAAAGCGGTGCATAAATATAAAACTATTAAAACCGCAAATGGTTGCCATTCTGGTTCAAATAATCCCAGCCCAACTCCTCCTACTACCGATGCAATCACTGAGGATGCACCCGTACTTTGCATCGTTATGCCAAGTGCCAGCATCCCGTAAATAAGTATTAATATGTTCCATTCGATTGCGTGATAGGCTTCCCGTGGTTTTAGGCAACCAGTTAGCAGTAAAATTGACACTCCAATAATAGAGGTTATAGAAATCGGTAGTACGCCAAAAGATGCAACTGCTATAATTCCCATTAGAACTGCAATCACGATGGGGGCCTTTTTTTTCATATTCTTCATCGGCATGGCCGCCTGGTCCAACAGGATGACCTCGTCAGATTTTCTCAGCCTTTCTATTGCATCTTCGGCACCCAAGATTAACAAAGTATCACTTGGTTGGAGTCGTATCTTTTCAATTTCAACCCCAAGATTTTTTCCCCGACGGTGTACAGCAAGAATAGTTAAATTAAAACGAGCCCTGAAACTTGCATCCGAAAGGTTCCTTGAAATCAAGGAGGAAGAGGGTCCCACCACACACTCCACCATTATTCCAGTTTTAGAGGAAACTTGCTCAATACCCAGAGCCGTTTCATTTAATAAATTTACACCCTCTATCTCACTAGTTTCGATAATCCCCTGTGGTTTACAAGAAAGAACGAGGCGATCTTTTGCTTCCAGTTTTTCCCCTGTTTTCCTTGCTGAAATTGCCGCTCCATTTCTTACAATTTCTAAAAGTCTTACTCCGGAAAGTTTGGTAATTCCAGAATCTTTAATTCTTTGCCCAACAAGTGGGGAATTATCATGTACAATAGCCTCAGTTAAAAATTCTTTACTGTCTAAGTCTGATATTATATCTGATAATGCTTCCCTGTCAGGCAATAACCTTCTTCCGAATAAAACTAAAAAACTTAAAGAAATTGCCAGCAAGGGAAGGCCGATTTTTGCTAACTCAAACATACCCAATGGTTCCATGTTTTGGTAAATTGTAGAATTTGTTATAATTCCGCTTGCTAGAATATTGGTGCTAGTGCCAACCAAAGTACAGCATCCACCAAATATAGATGCATAAGATACCGGTATCAGCATCTTTGAGGATGGTACCCCCATTTTTCTCGAAAGGCTTATCACGACTGGCAATAACACAACCACAACTGGGGTGTTATTGATAAAAGCTGATACAAAAGCTACCAGTAAGAGTAAAATAAGCATGAACCTGCGGTATCCATATTTACAAAACTTGCCCAATGAATCGGAAGCTTGCTCAATTAATCTACAACGATTTAAAGAGGCACTAATGACAAACATTGCTGCAATTGTAAGAGGTGCCTCGTTAGAAAAGACACTCAAAATTTGAGGTATAGAAGGCCAATTATCGCTTATTTCTAAGCCCGAAAATAGTAAAATAATTCCTAGTAAGGTAAGGGCTGTGGTATCAACACTTACTTTCTCCATTAAAAAAGAAATAAGAGCGGATAATAAGAGTCCGAACGCTAAAATCGTTTCCCATTCCATAGATTAATCAAAGAATTTTATAGCGATCATAATAGCTTAGAGGTATAGTAACATTTAATAGAATTTATAATTGCTTATTAGTATTTCATTTTAATTACCCTTCATCAATGAATTTCAACCTAACCCATCGCCCCAGGCGCATAAGAAATAATCCAGTACTTCGTTCTTTGGTCAAAGAGCAAGAATTATCTCATAACGATCTCGTCTTACCAGTTTTTGTTTCTGAACAAGCTCAAGTTCCTGAAAAGATAGATTCTATGCCTGAAATATTTCGATGGCCCCTCAATTTATTGGTCTCAAAAATTAAAGAATGGCAGGATATTGGGATCAATACATTTGCTATCTTTCCTCAAATTCAGGCTAGCAAAAAAAACCCCTTAGGCTCAGAAATCCTCAATTCCGATTCCCTGGTATACAAGACTGCTTACGAAATTAAGGCAGCGATTGATAATGTTGCCCTTGTTGGTGATATTGCTCTCGATCCTTACACAACACACGGGCACGACGGCATACTCGATTGTAATGGAGTGGTTGAAAATGATAGAACTGTCGAAATTCTAGCTCAGGGGGCAGTATTAGCAGCGGGTGCAGGGTACGATTTGGTTGCTCCTTCCGATATGATGGACGGCCGAGTTAAACTGATTCGTGAGGAATTAGATAAACAAAACAAACAAAACACGGGTATTCTTTCTTACTCCGCTAAATTCTCATCTGCATACTATGGACCTTTTAGGGATGCAATCGGTACCGGGCAAAAAACTGCCATCGACAAGTCTTGTTATCAATTAGACCCCGCAAACCTTCGCGAAGCAAAAAGAGAATTGGAATTAGATTTTGAAGAAGGTGCTGATATTCTAATGATAAAGCCTGCAGAACCTTATTTAGATGTAATCAAGTACGCTAGGGAAAATTTCAACATTCCAATCGCCGCGTATCAGGTTTCTGGAGAATATTCACGAATATGGGCCTCTCACTTACAGGGTTGGCTCGACCTAGAGTCCTGCGCACTTGAATCGATGCATTCGATTAAGAGGGCAGGGGCAAACATAATTTTTACCTATTTTGCGGAAAGAATCGCCAAATTAATTTAAGCACTCTCGTCAGGGGCGCCTCCTTCATAGGGAGTAGTATCATCCTTCTCTTCTTCTTCGTCCCATTTTAAATCGGCATCGGGTAATAACTTTTCCTCTTTATCGGAAACCTCGATTAAATCTGACTCTAAATCCGAGTAATCTTCCTCATCATCCTTTGATTTGTCAGATTCATCGTCTAAATCTGCATCAATCGCAAAGCCGTCAGGTACAAATTCTAGAATAGAAAATAACTCATCACTGAAATGCGAGCGCCTTCCTTCCAGAAAATCGTTATTTTGTTTTTCTGCCAAAACCTCTTCCATTTCTTCCTGAGTATAAGGTTCTGCAAATTCTATTAACTCATTGAGCATGCTAACTCTTTTTTCAGAAACATGGTTAAGAAAATCGGCATAGGGTCCCTTGTCCTCATCGAGTACATCGGGAAGGGCAAATAACATATCCTCAGCCTTGAGTAACGAATCCCGAACACGAACAAGCTTGATCATTCCCCCGTCAATTTCTTCCTCAATTGCAAAAGTAAAAAAGGCCTCATCAACTAATTGAGTATCTAGTCCAAATTCTGTCATCGAATCTAGGAGTTCATTAATATAAAGAAACTGCTTAGGATCAATAATACTTAGATTATCGGCATCCCAATTTTCGTTATCACTTATAGAATCAATCCACCAATTCTTATCCTCTCCGATTCGAACGATACACCAATCTAAACTAGAACCTGTTTTTTTCATTAATTTGTCTTATGAATGGTTGGTTTAAGATTACAACCATCTTTTTCTAAAATAGAGTAATTTTTCATTCTTTATCGCTCTAACAAGCTATTTTTGATTTATTAATATTTAATTTATGAATCTAATTTATAAAAAATTAATTAGGCCTCTCCTCTTCCAGTTAGATGCAGAACATGCCCACGACTTAGCATGTCGATTTCTAAAAGTTACAGAAAAATCAAGTTTGGCCAGAAAATGTATTAGTTTGGCCTCTTACGCCGAATATCAATCTTGTAATGTTTTTGGACTGTCTTTCCCTAATAGCTTAGGATTAGCTGCAGGAATGGATAAAAATGGCACTTTTCCAAAAACTTTCTCCTCACTTGGTTTTGGCCATGTTGAAATTGGAACAATTACTCCAAAAGCGCAATCTGGTAACCCCAAACCAAGACTTTTCCGATATCCAAAATACAATGCATTAGTGAACCGAATGGGTTTTAACAATGATGGCGCCGAGGCGGTCGTAAGTCGGATTGCCAAATTTTATCCCAAAGAAAAAAGATCAACACCGCTGGGAATTAACATAGGGAAGGGAAAAGATACCCCAATTGAGCAAGCACATAATGACTATATATCATGCTTGAATAAATGTTATAATCAGGCTGATTATATTACAGTTAATATCAGTTCTCCTAACACCCCGAATTTACGGGAACTCCATGGCAAAACCGTAATCACTCCTTTTCTTGAAAATCTTATAAAAGCAAGCCGAACCTGTGCGAAGAAGCACAACATTGCAATGGTTCCACTTCTTCTCAAGATTTCACCTGATGAAAATTACAAATCTTTAGAACATATTGTCTGCAGTGCTAGAGATATTGGTTTTTCTGGTGTGATCGCTACGAATACATCGGTTAGCAGATTGAAGGCCCAAAACCTTGATTCTTTCGAAAGTGGTGGAATGAGTGGAAACCCGATTGAAGCAAAGTCAGTTCAAATTATAAAGTTTCTCGCAAAGCTTACCGATTACAGATTCCCGATCATAGGTGTAGGTGGAATTTCATCGGTTGATACTGCAATTAGAAAACTAGATGCAGGAGCGTCTTTACTGCAAATTTACTCCTCTTTGATTTACCAGGGTCCATTTTTTCCGGCATCATTAAATAAATCCCTTTCTCATCGATCAAAATTTTGGATTTAAGCAAAGATTTTTTCGTCTTGATTTTAAAATTTTTACATACAATCATTTAGAACTAATCAAAATAAAATGAAAAAGCTAATTATTACCAGTTTGGCTATCTGCTTAGTTTTTTTTGGGTTCGCTTTCCTGATCCTTTTTGAAGCAAACATAAACCGAACTCTCGAGTGGTGGGCATCGTATTCTAGAGATAGTCAAACTCTGCCATACAGTCCTTACAAAATTAGGAGAGCAGATTCAGCTTATCTAAGAATAGATGATGCAAACGAAGTAAAGTTTATAGATAAACATTTATTTTGGAAAGGGGAAGGAGCAGTCGCTTTACCTGAGATAACCAAATCGGGTAAATTAGTTAGATTGATAATCAAATCAGGAGGAACAGGATACTCGAATGATGTTGAAGCCATAGTTTCTGGTAGTATGGGCAACTCATTCATCCTGGGGAATGTTAAGGTGGTAGAAGGTGAAATAAAAAGTGTTGATATTATTAAGTCTTCTAGTTGGAGTTTCACACCCAAGGCGTTTTGGGGAGATGAAAGTCTTCCGTTTAGCGGAACGATCGAGAAATTATTTCCCACCAAACAAATTATGTTTCAAAAACAATATCTGTCTGGAAGACTTCATGGCAAATGGGAAAGGTTTACAGAAATTGGAGTTCCAGTATTTTCAAAGGATTACATTCAGGGAGTCAAACAAGGAACTCATATCTTTTGGTACAACGAACCAATTGACCCGGTGGATTACTCCAATAAGGAGCATGAAACTATGTGGTTGGAATGGAACCACCTAGCGAAAGTAAAATTTGGGGACAAGTACAACGGGAATGACTCAAACAAATGGATCGTGGAGAAGTACAAAATGGCAGGAGGTAGTTTTCAGGTTAAACTTCTAGAACATTGGGAAAACAACCAAAAAGACGGTTTATTTGAAGGTTTCGATCGATTTGGAAATAAGACTTTCAAAGATGAATACAACATGGGTATCCGAATAAAACACAAGATTTTTGACAAAACGAAAACAAAATCATTCGACCGCAAGGTAGATGGTTGATTTTGGTGCTCAAGGGGGGACTCGAACCCCCACGCCTTACAGGCACTAGATCCTTAGTCTAGCGCGTCTACCAATTCCGCCACCTGAGCAAACAAAAGTGTTGTTAAAACAATTCTGATGAAAAAGCAAGATAGCAAACTTAATTATTTAGTAATGAAAGATAATGGAAAAGGATAAAAAACAAAAAAAAGTTGATTTAAGCCAATTAAGCGATCTTGATTTTGCACCAAATTGGGATAACAAATACATTGCTGGAGAGAAGCAGAAAGATCGGTTTAAACCACAACGACAAGAACACCAAAGAGAGTTCAAAAGAAAAAAGAAAGAAATACCGAAAAGGTATGACTCACCATTTGCCAACAAATTTAAAATAACAGTTAATCCCGATAAAACAATATTGGATACCCTGAAAAGAGGCATTAGAAAATCTGGTATATCTTATAGTTTAGAAGAAATTAACTCTGCAATAATTGATAAAAAGAACAGACTACAGATCACAATTGAGCATTTAAAAGAAGAGACATTTTTTATAACCACATTTGATAATTCTGTATTTTATACAAAATCAAACGCGATTAACCACATAGTCGAAAAGGGATTAAAACATGTCGTAGATATAACTGAAACAATCGGGGAAAACCCGAGTGGTAATTTTAAAAATATATTAAAATGTCCAGAAAGTGGGATATTACTACCCCCGAAGAGTTTTCACGATTTTGAAGCAATTATCAAAACACATTTAATCGAAAAAAAAATTAAATTAAACTATAATAATTACCTCAACAAATTAATAACTGTCGAAGATGAAATTACTATAAATGAATGGAAGAATACACCGCTAAAAAAATTAATTTTCACCACAAGAGAACTTGGTAGTACTAAACGATCATTTAATAGTATTGAAGCAGTACAAGGATACATATCCTCAACAGAAACTAATCAATTTATTAAAACAAATAAAGTGATTAAAATAAAAGGTGACAGTATCGATAATTTTGAAAAAGATCTGGCCGGATTTATTAGTGACTTTCTAAAAAATTCGTATCAATGGAAAAAAGATTTGTTTTTCAATACTTTAATTAACTTTAAAAAAAGTGGTTTCTATATTTTTAAATACGGACCGAAAAATTATCTATTTGCAGCAGGCCAAAAGCCGAAAACAATTGAAATAACAAAGATTTCAGAAAATTGTGTGAAAATTGTTAAATACATACAGAAAACGGAACCAATCAAAATTATAAGTATATTATCGCAATCAGGAGAAATGAAACTCGAAAAAAATCAAATTTTGGTCGAGCTAAAGTGGTTAGTCAAGGAAGGTTATGTAAAAGAGTTTTCAGATGGTACAATTGTTTGTTAAATAACTTGCTCAATAGAGAACCTACGAACATTCAATCCAATTATAACTATATTCACAATGTATTGTGAAGTGTTTGGAATCGATAAAATTCCATTTGGCCACTCTATAAAAAGTAGCCAAGGATCTAGGAGGTGGGAATCAAGCTCCTCCAAAAAGTCATTCGTGCTGTAGTTTCCTCTGTATAGATCACAGTGAATAAAATTAGGTGTACCTTGGTGAGCTTGTATCCTTGAAAACGATGAACTTGTAATGGTATGAGTTCCGAAATAGTTCGCGACTTTGCTTGTAAATAAAGTTTTTCCTGATCCCACATCACCATTTAAATAGATTACGCAATTATTCTTTAATGATTTCGCGAATTCGATCGCAATTCTAGTAGTGCAAGAGATTTCATTACTAACATAAATATTGGTTTTTTTCATTACCTTAAAAATAATATTGAAATGATCATCACAAAATTAAATATCGAGTGTAACAGCATAGGAGAAAATATTGTATTATCTTTTTCATAAATAATAATAAGTATAATACTCAGGATAAATAGTACTGGAAATGCATATAAGTTCAAGTGTACCACTGCAAAGAGAAATGAAGTAATTATCACTGCCAGCAAAACCCCGAATTTCTTCTTGAGAGAACGATACATTAATCTACGAAAAAAAATTTCTTCTAGTACAGGTGAAATTATGACAGCAAGTACTACAATATTGATTAATTCGTATGAAATGCCTAATTCTCGAACTTTTGAAACCAAATCCTGTTCACGAAATTCATTAAATAAATGATTTGAAACAAATGAAATCAACAATAATAGAGGCCAAAATAAGATTAATCTTTTAATACCAGATTTCATTTTTTCCGAAAAATGAATTCTTTTTGTTTTTCTTTTATCTAAGGCACCGACTAGAAATAAGGTGCAAAAAATTATGAGGTAGTACAAACTATTTTCTAAAAAGAAAATTGTGCAAGCTGGAATTGTAATTAAAGAGTAGTTATTTTCACCAAGCTTTACATCCGTACGATATTTTCGATTTACACTTTTTTGTCGCAGTATATAAAATGAAAATAGTACTACAATTAAGTTTATTACTAATTCAGCTTGCAAAGTATAAAAATATTTTATTTTAGTTCAAATGCAATTTTTCCATTTACAAAAGTTTGCATTATTTTACCCTTAAATAAGTGTTTTTCAAATGGTGAATTAGTTGCCTGACTAACCCCTTCTCTACTCCCATATTCCCATTCTATATTTGGGTCAAATATTGCTATGTCTGCTGGCATATCAATTGATAAATTTCCTGAGTCTATTTCTAGGATCCTAGATGGGTTACTTGACATTGCTTTAATTAACTTCGTCCAACAAAATTCCTTGTTTTCTTTTAGTGTTTGATAACAACTTGATAAATTAGTTTCGAAACTTATTACTCCCGCAGGCGATAAATCATATTCCACATTTTTTTCATGTTCTTGAAATGGATTATGAGCGGTTGAAACACAATCGATAGTACCTTCTAGCAATGCATCTACTAATGAGAGTCTGTCAATTTCTTCACGAATCGGGGGTGACATTTTGAAATTCGGATTGAACCCTGTTATACAGTTTTCATTAAAACATAAGTGGTTTGCTGTTACATCAGCAGATATTTTGATACCTTTGTCCTTGGCGGATTTTATTAATTCAACAGAACCTTTCGAAGAAATCGAAGTTAAATGAATTTTTGTATCAATACTTTGAGCAATTGATATTGCTCGCTGAACATAGAGTTCCTCTGCAATCCTTGGGTAACCACCCAATCCCATTTTTAATGCTAATGGCCCATCGTGTGCTGAACCATTTTTGGACAATGATATATCTCTTGGTAAATCAATTACTAATAATCCAAACATAGACGCATACTCTACGCCCTTAGAAAATATTTGATTATTCTGTGTCGTGTTTGGGCAGTCAGTTATTGCGATTACCCCGGTTTCTTGAAGAGAACCCAACGGGGCAAGCTGCTCTCCTTTTCCATCTTGAGTTAAATTACCGCATAAATGAAATTTAACACATGCTTCTTTTAATATTCTATCTTGTATGAATTGGATTGTACCGGGATTGTCTGGCTTAGGAGTGGTGTCGGGCATAAGCAAGACAGAGGTATACCCACCCGCTGCTGCTGCGTGCGAAGCGCTTAATATATTTTCTGTCTGCCCTCCAGTAATATTTTTTAGATGAAACCTCAAATCTACTAGGCCGGGAAATATTATTTTGTCACTGACATCGATTGTCGTGATAATCTTAGAATCGAGATTGCTGGGTTTTGCGATTATTTTCTCTTTTTGAAAGTAAAGATCTTGGATATTGTTCACTCCATTAACGGGATCAATAACCCTACCTCCTTGCAGGCATGTAATGCTCATAAATTGGTTGCTCCTTGCATTGTACATAAATAAAGAATTGCCATTCTTACCGCGATCCCATTGCTAACCTGATCCAGGATAACTGATTGTGGCGAGTCCGCTAGTTCTGAATCTAATTCAACGCCTCGATTTACCGGACCTGGATGGAGAATTAGAGCACCTTTTTTTAACCACTGTTTCCTGTCTTTATTTAATCCAAAAACTTTGGTGTATTCTGCGAGTGATGGAAAATGGCTTGAAGATTGCCTCTCGTGCTGAATCCTCAAAAGCATAACTGCATCAGCATCTTGCAGTGCCTCCTCTAAATTATGACTGACACGTGCCCCCATACTTTCAAATTGCTTGGGAACTAGAGTAGATGGTCCAGCAAGCGTAACTTCAGCCCCCATTTTAGATAAAGCCCAAAAGTTCGACCGTGCCACTCGACTAAACAATATATCTCCCAAAATTGTTATTTTCTTGCCCTCCACAGTTCCTAATTTGTCCTGGAGCGTATATAAATCTAACAACGCTTGGCTTGGGTGTTCATGAGCTCCGTCCCCAGCATTTATAATTGGAACATCCACTATCTTGGAAAGAAATAATGAAGCACCAGGAGAAGAATGACGAAGGACGATCGCGTCTGCACCCAGTGCCTGTATGTTCATTGCCGTATCTCGTAATGTTTCTCCCTTAGTTAAGCTACTGGACTGTTCCGCGACCGAAATTACATCAGCATGTAATGACTTTGCAGCTACCTCAAAGGCAATCCTTGTTCTTGTGCTTGGTTCCATAAACAGGTTCACCATTCTCTTCCCGCGCAAGTAATTCTTATTGGACATATCACCTTCCGTCTCCTTTTTAAACAATTTTGCTAATTCTAAAATTTGAGTAATTTCATTATGAGAAAGTTCCTCAATTCCGAGTAGGCTTTTACGAGTCCAATTAGATATATCCATCTTGGTATTTGATTAAATAATAGCGATTTTAATCTTTGCTGGAAAGATAGTTTTTTAAATTCATGCTATTTTTGTTTATTTCCAAAAGGTATCCTGTTTAAGGCTAAACTCATTTTTATCATGACTTTCTTCTTGAATATGCTTTGGAGAAGCTCCTGAACGTTCGTTTAATTGATCATTTCGCTTCTTGATCATATTTCTAAGAATTTCTTTTATTTTTTGCTTCATCCATATCGATGTCGGTGAACTTTTTCGATAATCAGCGGGCCCATTATTATGTACCCTTGAGCGCTCCACTAAATCACAGGATTGTTCAAATTCCTTTTCATTGGTGGGATCATAAACTGCATATGTTTTTCCGCCCATTTGTTTAACTACAGTAAATACAGGAACATCACTGGGGCCATCTGCGACATAAATCATTTGGTCTACAGGAACCCGTCGGTCTTCATGGGGTATAAAAGTATTCACATCAATCGATGAATTCTTGTTGCATCCTTTATTGATCTCAAATATGCAACGTGTCTTTATGGTGTTATCTACAGTCATACCAACCTGAGAAATTTCCAAATCTAATGGCAGTGAAAACTCAGTTTGACTCATAAAGTTCGGGGGCAATGGAGATTCAATGAACTCACAGGCAAATATATCTTCAACATAAGGCGAAATTTTAGTTCCTTCTATGATTTTTGAAATCCCAGTACTTATGATATAGTGTTCGATTTTAAAATCGTAACCGGCAAATTCCGTTTGATTTGCTATTTTAGTCAATTCAACAAAAAAGTCCGGCAGTCCAGGATAAAATTCGATTTCTCCTCCCAATTCTTTTAACCTTTCATTCGTTAATCCGCGCATTGGACCATTTTTAACATAGCTTAGCAAGTGATTGAGATAAATTGTATCGGGCGAAACTTTCATACCGCGAGACGAATATAAACCAGGTAGTTGGTTTACCTCTGACCAAAAAGATGTTTCGTTTATTCCGTAATGCTTAAACAAAGGTTTTTGCATGTATCCAGGAATTAAAGTTTTATCAAAGTCCCAAACACAGGCAATTATGTTTTGTCCATGTATCTGACGATTTTGTTGATTTGGGTTCATTTACTAGTTTTAAAGAAATTTTGTTCTGTTATGGTATGGTCCATGGTTGATTTACCAAACATTGAACCCTTTCTGCAACGATACAATGAACTTGAATCCAAACTTGCGGATCCGTCCGTTTTTAAAGACCAAGAACTCGCTACTAAAATTTCTCGAGAACACAGCAAGATAAAAGTTATTCTCGAACAATTTGAAGAAATTTCGATTTGCCAAAAGGCGATAGAAGATGCCAAAGAATTAATCAATGAACCTGAGTTTGCCGAAACAGCAAAGGAAGAAATTGAGAAATTAGAAATTAAAATCCCCTCTTTACATAAAACTTTACTTTATTCCATGCTGCCAGAGGATCCGGACTTAGGCAGAAATACAATTATAGAAATTCGAGCGGGAGCAGGAGGGGGAGAGGCTTCGCTTTTTGCATCCGATTTATATAGAATGTACTGCAAACTAGCAGAAAATAAGAATTGGAATTTCGAATGTATGAGCCAAAGTACTTCAGAAACAGGAGGATTTAAGGAAGTTATATTTCTTTTAAAGGGGCAGGAAGTGTGGTCAAAACTTAAATTCGAAAGCGGGGTTCATCGTGTACAAAGAGTACCAGTAACGGAGGCCAGTGGAAGAATTCACACATCAACCGCGACAGTGGCAGTTCTACCCGAAGCGAGGGATGTAGAAATTAAAATTGACCCGAGTGAATTGGAAATAAATGTTTGCCGAGCAAGTGGGCCAGGGGGCCAGGGTGTGAATACAACTGATTCAGCAGTACAGATTTTGCATAAACCAACAGGACTTACAGTTTATTGTGCCGATGAAAGATCGCAATTGAAGAATAAAAATAAGGGCATGACTGTTTTAAAATCAAGATTATTGAATTTAAAACAGACAGAAGAAAGAGAAAAATACGCAAAGGAAAGAAGAGACCAAGTTGGGACTGGAGATAGGAGTGAGAGAATAAGAACATATAATTTCCCACAAAGTAGAATCACCGACCATAGAATAAATTATACGTCACATGCATTAAATGAAGCATTATTAGGAGATTTAGATCATTTGTTTGATGCACTTAGCCAAGAGGACCAAAAGATTAAATTAGAAAATATGCTTTCTGAAAATGAATAAACCTCCGTTATCATTTTTGGAAATCATAAATTTATCTACTGAATTTCTGAGAAAAAAAGGAGTTCCTAGTCCTAAATGTGATGTGGAATGGATTGTGTCATTTATAACCAAGAAGAAAAGAGTAGAACTATATTTAGAATTTGAAAACCCGGTCGACCTAGAGTACCAAAATCAGATTAGAGAATTTGTTATTAAACGGGGAAAAAGAATTCCACTTCAACATATTCTTGGAAAAGTTAACTTTGCAGGAGTTGAGTTATATTGTGATAATAGAGCATTGATTCCAAGACCCGAGACAGAATACCTGACCGAATTAATAAATGAAAGAATCGGAAAAAAATTAAGTGGAAAATTTTTAGATTTAGGAACAGGAAGTGGTGCGATACTGATAACGCTTTGCAAGACAAATAAACTTTGGGACGGAATCGGTTTAGATAAATCTAGTGATGCAATTGATCTCGCTAATCAAAATGCATCGTTTCATAAATTAAAAAATGTACACTTTAAAAAATTTGATTGGGATAACCAAAAACTAGAGAATGTTTACGATATAATTGTTTCTAACCCGCCCTATTTAAGTATTGAGGAATGGAAAGATGCAGAAAGTGAAGTAAGATTATATGATCCAAAAATTGCACTTGTATCTACAGGTGGCACTACAGATTTGATTAAGATAATTGAACACGCTAAAACCAATCTTCGCAAAGATGGAATAATCGCTCTCGAAACTGGATTAGGACATAAAAATACTTTGATACCCAAAATGGAAAACCATTTTTATAACATTGAAGTAATTAAAGATTTTTCAAACCGAGAAAGATTTATTATAGCGAGAAAAAAATAGATACTAGATTTCATCCTTTAATTCCGGTTTTTGGTGCGTTAAGTTTCTTGATTCTATCATACCAACCCAGTCAGACATAACCCGACATGTTTCGTGTAATCTTATATCGAAGTTTGAAGGAAATTTGTAGGGATTGGTTGCGTTACTATCATCATTGTCCTCGCCCCTGACTTCTCGTGATTTTGTATTCTGAATATCAACAATGTTAAGATTTATATTCTTTCTGACAAAAGCACTTTTTGAAAGAATTTCAAAATCATCCGACATTGAATCACTAAATTTTTGGTTTTTGATTTTCTGATCCCTACGGTTTTGGAGATTTAAGGATAGAGTAGTTTCCTCTCTCTTATTTTTATACCAATTTACATCTTTATTAAGGTAAACAAACTCGGGCAACAATTGCTGTCTTCCTAAACTTTTCTCTTTTAGATTTTGGATGTCATCTAAATCATAAACAAATTCACTTGCGGGTCGCCTGAAATTGACTGGAGCAATACTGTCGCAAGGCAAGGCATTATCCAAATCCGATTCTCCGATTGGCAAATAGGTGTTGATTGTTGGCATCGAAATATCGCTTTCTACACCTTGAATTTGAGTACTCTTACCGGATGGTAAATAATATTTTTGAATAGTTATTTTCGCCGCACTTTTTTTACCAGAAGACGCGTTAAAGTTGAATGGTAGATTCATTTGTATGAGAGACTGAACCGTTCCTTTCCCGTGGGTTGTTTTGTCACCAACAATAATTGCTCTCTTGTGATTCTGTAGAGCTCCTGCAACGATTTCAGAGGCGGAAGCACTGTATCTAGAAACCAAAACTATAAGAGGACCGTCCCAAGCTAATTTAGGGTTAAAATCAAATTTCTTGCGAATTTTTCCGTCGGTACTCTTAACCTGAACAACGGGCCCCCTCGAAATAAATAAACCGGCTAAGTTAACCGCTTCACTTAGATAACCGCCACCATTTCTTCTTAAATCAAGTATAATTCCTTCTGTTTCTTCCTCTTTTAACTTTTCTAGTAATTCTTCTACATCATCTGTTGCTTTTGGACCACTCCCACTAGAGCCATAAAATGTCCGTAATTCAATAACACCAATTTTTCGATCAACCTTTTCGAATTTCACTTTATGAATTGATGCAGATGCTAAATTTGATGTGAGTTTAATTTTATCTCTAATAATTCTTACTATCTTGGTCGATGCCGGATCGTTGACAGGTTTTATCTCAAGTCTCACAACTGTGTCTTTGGGACCTTTGATCAACTCGACAATCTTGGATAATTTCATATCTACAACATTAACAAATTCACCTTCCGCTTGTGCCACTTTAATAATCTGATCTTTCGATTTAAGTTCTCTTGAAGATTCTGCAGGTCCACCCGGTAATAATTCAGTAATAGTACAATAACCATCAATATCCGATAAAACTGCCCCAATCCCAACAAGCTCGTTGTTCATAGTTTGATTAAACTTTTCTTTTTCTTTAATGTTCATAAATGTAGTGTGGGGGTCAAACATTTGAGTTAAAGTGCTTAAATATAATTCTTGCACATCCGTAGACTCGAATTCAAGTATACTTTTTTTCCAACGCTCGTATCTTTTACGAACTTTAACCTTAGAATCAGAAGAAAGTTTTTCCATTTCACTTTTACTAAATTCTGTATTGGTTGAATTGGTTTCAATGGAGGACAAAACTTCACCTAAGATTTCAAATTCAATTAGTCTCTTCCACAATCCATCTAATCCCTCGTTGTTAGTTTCCCAATCCGCATCTTCCCGATCAAATTTATATGAATTATTTGAATCAAAGCTAAAGTCAGACTCTAAAAATTCCATCACCCAGTCTAATCTCTTGATGGATTTAGTTTTATAAAAATTATAGATTTCAAAGCCAGGAAACAGATTTCCTTGCTCGAAAAACGTAACTAAAGTTGGGGAATACCGATTGATAAATTCTGTTACATCAGTTTGAGTGAAATATAATTTTGATTTATCTAACTTATTTAAGTAGCTCGTAACGAAATCTGTTGAATTAAGTTTTTTTATAGATACTTTATTAAAATGAGCTTGCTGGAGGGCTTGAACTAACCATTTGGTTTCTTGCTGCATTAAAGAAGTGGGTTGTATATCACTCGCCCTTACTTGCTTTAGAGAAACAAGATTAAATGAAACCAAAATCAGATATGGCACTAGTAATTTAATAGACAAATTATAGGTATACATAATTATTTTTGTATTAAAGATTTAATTTCTAAGCAAACTTTTTGCTTTATCCAGAGTTACCTTTTCCTTGGAGGTTAAAGAACCGAAACCGGATTCATTAATTTTATCTAATATGCGATCAACCTCTTTCTGTAATTCTGATGTACTAGAAAAATTGATTTTAAAATCGCTATTATCTACCGTGGAAGAACCACTCTTTTTGGATGAAAACTTAGATTTCGAAGTATCGAGAACAAATGAAGGGAAGTTTTTGCCTTGTCGAAGGAAGTAAAAAACCAATCCACCGGCTAAAAGTCCTCCTAGGTGAGCAGAATGAGCAATATCTGAAGAGGATGAAATTTCGTTGAATAGAAACCCATATACTTCAATACTTAAAACTCCAATCAAGATCCATCGAGGCTTTACCTTACAAGGTAAAACAAAAAACAAAAGAAGAGTAATAGGATTATCCGGTTGTTTTAAACAATATATTGATAAACAAGCCATAACCATTGAAGAGGAGCCCAATAAAAATTGCCCACTATTATTAAATGTTAACCAAAAGAAAGCACCAAGAGCAGAGCCAATGATTAATAAATAAATGAAATTTGTTTTTCCAATGTCAGACTCAACCGCTCTCCCAATAAAATAAAGACCCAATAAATTAAATATCAAATGAAACGGACCATCATGAAAAAAAGAATAAGTGAATAGGGTCCAAAGCAAAAAACTAGAAATTGCTCCTGCAGAAAAATAAAGATTTTCAAAAATAAAATTATTTATGGTAGAAGAGAAAATACCAACAATTGAATTAACGAGAAAACAAACTATGAGAACGACTATGAGAATTTCTACAACGGATTTGTCTTGGGTAGAAAAGGGTTTCTGCATGTATGGTCGGTCGTATAACATTTTTTCAGATTAGTTTTTTCTGCTGATAGTGCAAATCTTGATTTGAATAAACAATTAGTAAAGGATGAGAAACCCTGTTGTAAGTATATTAATTCCGTATTTGGTTTTTATTCTACTTTTTGAAAATCAAATTTTTGAAAATGCCTTAATAGTAAATATCTTCCTATTTTATATTTTTCTAAAGATTTTTATTTATAGTTATTTTTTACTTAAGAAAAATAAAATATTATTTCTCGGAATATTCGAAATACTGCTATTTATCATTTTACTTGAAAACTATGATTTTAAAATATTACAAATGCCTGAAGATACCCCAAAAAGGGAAGTGGTTTTAGATATTAAAATAAAAAGAAAAGTTAACAATTTAAACTACAATTATTATGTTGCAAGCGTAAAAACCGCACCAAAAGTAAATGAAGATTTGGTAAATCAACATATTTTATGCAGATTTGAAAATAATGAAATCGCGCATTTGACGGAGAAAAAAATCAAGGTAAAGGGAGTTCTTTCAAGCAAGTTTACCAATAATCAATATCTTACTACTCTTAAATATTGTAAAATTTTAAATATGACGAAAGCCAAGAGGCTGGATACTCTACTTCAATTAAAATTTTTAATAGAAAAAACACTGCTTATTTCTGCAAAAAATGAAGAGCAATTAAACGCATTCCTTAACGCGATTCTTTTGGGCAATAAAAACATGCTGTCTAATTCACAGAAATTAACATTTCAGAATAGCGGAACATTACATCTTTTTGCAGTAAGTGGTCTTCATATAGGGTTTATATATTTAATTATAAAATTTTTGATTTCTTTAATAACATATAACCGGTACATATCTGAAATAGTAATCGCTATAATATTATTTGTTTATTTAGATATGGTTAATTATCCTCCATCGGCATTACGGGCATGTATGATGATAAATATTTGGCAATTATCTATCGTTTTTTTTAAGAGGAAAAGCGCTTTATGCTCATTGTCTACCTCTTGCTTACTGATTCTTATCAATGACCCATCCTCAGTAATGGAAATTGGATTTCAATTATCTTACACCGTCGTCACATCTATTATTGTTTTTAATATACAAATAAAAAAGTATATAGAAAAATATAAATATACTTTTAGTAATTTTTTTATAAATTCACTACTTACTAGTTATTCTGCTTTTTGTGGAAGTATGTTGCTTGTTTATGATTATTTTAACATTATAGTACCAGGTTCGATAATAATAAATATAATAGCAATTCCTATTGCATTTATATTTATAGTATTTATTTTCTTAATGTTATCATTATCAATATTTATTGAAATTGATTATTTTTCAATCCTTTTTTCAGGACTTTACAATATACTAGATTATCTTCTAAACATTTTAACAGTATCTGACTTAACCTATTTTAAAATAGAAGGTAAAAGCGAGCTAGATAACTCAATTCATTTTTTTTATATAATTGCTATTCTTTTACTCGCTAATTTAATTAAAAAAAATAGCACTAAAATAATTATCCAGTTCTTTTTTCCGACTGTTTTGTTTTTATTCTATACTTTAATTAGCATTTAAGGTTTGTAAAAAAGAAACAGTTAGAATTTTTTCTTCTATTAAACCATTAGTTCCAAATCTAAAATTATTATCTCCAGTTAATAATCGACAAAACGGTGTTGTTTTTTCTCCTTCTGATGACCTTAATTTACTTATTTCTGAAATCTCTTTGCCCAAAGAATAATAATTATAAGATGATAATTGAGCTTGCTTCAGTATTTCAAGTGCATCTTCTCTTTCCTCCTCCTTACAAATACAAATTGTATAGACTTTCAGACCTCTTTTCCGAAATATTTTATAATTGGAAGAAATAGTTATTAAATTTTCTCGATTTTGTTTTTGGTTTTCATGTAAACTCCATATGTAAAAAAACTTAGGATAATTTGTTTTTTGTCTAATAAAGAAATTTAGTCTTCTTTCATCGGCATAATTTATTTGAATTGTTTCACCCGAATACCTTCTTTTTACGTTTTCGGCTAAATAAAGATCCTTTTTAAATTTTACTGCAGTACCAAAGTTCCTAGTTCTGTTAAATTCTACCTTCTTCCCGTTTATTAATTTTTTTATATTTTGATTAAGTTCTCCGTTTTTTATCTCCTCTGGTTTTTCGTGATTCCCCAATCTGCCTGAATATATAATTTTTCCCAAACTATCATAAAGGTATGCACTGGGGGTAATTTTCACCTCTAAGCTTTTGGTTACTATTTGTTCTTTTCCGTCATAAATATAGGGGAAATTATAACTCTCACTTAAAGCTCTTTCTTTCATTTCTTGAAAAGAATCTCCTGAGTCTGAATACGCTAATTCATCTGGTAGAATTGCATTTTCAAAATTAGGGGAAAATACAAGTATTTTAATACCTCCTGACTTCCATTCTTCGCTACATTCAACTAATTTCTTTTGAAATATTTGGGATATCCTACAATGATTCGATAAAAAAATCAGTAAAGTTCCGCGTTCACCAATTAGATCTTTATTCGTATACACCTTCGAATCTACCCCCTGTAGGGCAAAAGGATTAATTTCTTCAAGAGTGAATTTCTTTTCGTTTCCCATTACAACAGTAGCTAATACCTTTAGTATTAATATTATCGTTACTTTCTTTATAAGATTTTCTGTGTTCATAATGTTTGAATATCTTCTAAACAATGAGTAGAAGGTTATGTTTACTTAATTTATTTCACAAATGTACCCATTAGACGAAAAAGAAAACTGGTTTAGCGGAAAAGGCCATTGGTCTAAAACCCTTGATGAAGACTGGTTTAATTGGAAATGGCAAATGAGAAATCGTTTAACCAAAAAAGAACATTTTGAGCGGTTTATTCAGTTAACAGAACATGAAATTCAAGGTTTTGATATTGCTCAAAGTAAACTTTCTGTCGCTGTTACACCTTATTTTTTTAATCTAATCGACCCTAATAACCCTAATTGTCCAATTAGAAAACAACTTCTTCCTTCCGGTCTTGAGTCTGTTATTTCCAGGGTTGAAAAGAAGGATCCGGTGGGGGAAGAAAACACGATGCCAGTGCCTGGTATCGTACACAGGTACCCAGACAGGGTTTTGTTTCTAGTAACGGATCGGTGTGCTTCATATTGCAGATACTGTACAAGAAGTAGGCTAGTATCGAATGCACAAAAGTATGGGTTTCATCCTTCTATAGAAGCTGGTTTTAAATACATCGAAGAGAATAAGTCTATTCGTGATGTACTCATTAGCGGTGGAGATCCATTAATTTTATCGGATGATAAAATCGAGTATATACTTAACCGTTTGTCGAGTATTCCCCATGTCGAGTTTGTTAGAATAGGCTCTCGTGTTCCTGTTTTCCTTCCCCAAAGATTAACTGATCAACTCTTAAAAATATTTTCGAAACAAGAAAACTTATGGATGAGTATTCATATAAATCACCCGCTTGAGTGTACTAAGGAATTATATGATGCCTGTAGGAAAATTGTTGCACATGGCATTCCTCTTGGCAATCAAGCAGTATTACTCAGGGGAATTAATGACAATACACAGACAATAAAAAGCTTAATTCACCGTTTGATGATGATGAAGGTTAAGCCCTATTATTTATACCAGTGCGATTTAATAGAGGGTAGCGGTCATCTACGCACTGATCCGTCGGTAGGACTAAAAATTATAGAGGAGTTAAGAGGATTTACCTCCGGATATGCCATACCTCAGTTCGTGATTGATGCACCAGGTGGAGGTGGAAAAATACCAATCAACCCGAATTACATAATTAAATCTGATGAAAATGGTTTGGTTCTTAAAAATTACGAAGGTAAAATATTTAATTATCCAACTAATTCAGATTTAATTACTACAAAACCCCTATTTTTACCGTAGTGGGTTAATCGGTTCTAATTGGCATTACAACACAAAGAAAAGATAGTTTATTTCCTTCGGTTTCATTTACTTTAAAAACACCCGGACTCATATCGTCTCTAAACTCTAATGATATTTTATCTTTAGTTATCGATTTTAGGGGGTCTAACAAAAATCTTGGGTTAAACGACACTGCTGCATCTTCTCCGCTGTAGGTTATAGGCATTGATTCACAGGCATCTCCTACCACACTTTGGCCTGTTATTTCCATCTCCTCTGACTTGATCCGTAGTGTTACTTTTTCATCGGAGACTAAAGCTGCACGGTGGACACACTCTTGCATTAATTCTCGTTCAATTTCTGCATGGTTAAAATCATCTTTAGGGATGACCTGCTTATAGTTTGGGTATTTTCCTTCGACTACTTTTGAAACAAGATAGACGGACTCTCTAAATCCACCTGTTGAATTGTCATCTGCTTTAACCTTTAATTCGAAAGCTACCTGTCTATCGGTAAATGAAATACTGATCTCATTACCTATATCAGGAAGCTTTTCTATTTCTGAAACGGTTAAAGAAGGTAATATAAATTCCCCTTCATCCCCTTCATCTACTTTCATTTCTCGGTTTGTTACCGCTAATCTTCTGCCATCTGTAGCAACTAGCGATATTTTTTCCTTACTAAATTGAAAAAAGACTCCCTTTAACATGTACCTTTCTTCATTTACTGATTGGGCATAGGATACACTTTTGAGCATAGAAATGATTTCGTTTCTCTCTAGGGTGAACTCCTTCTGTTCTTCCAGTTCGGGAAGGGGAGGGAATTCTTTGCTATCCATTCCCACCACATTAAATATTGATCCCCTTGTGCTAATTGTTGCTTTCGCATGATCTGAAGTTTCTACACTTACTTCAATGTCTGCAAGTTCTCTAACAATTCTTCCCACCTCCTTTACCGGCAAGGTTATCGACCCCTCGGTAGAGACATCAGCCTTTACTGAACATCTTGCTCCCAAATCTAAATTGGTTGTGGTGAGCCTAACCAGTCCATCTTTTGCTTCGATTAAAACATTTTGGAGGATAGGCATCGTTTTTCTTGCACCGACTACACTTGTCACCAATTGGAGCCCTGAACTGAAATGGTCTCGATTTATCTTAAATTTCATTGTTATCCTTTTTGTCTGAAAATGAAGTTATCTTCAATCTATAATTATTAAAGATAAGTAAACATATATAAAAACTATTCATTATTATAGAAGGAAAAAAGAGCAATAACTATCTAAACTTTTAAGAGACAAGGAACTTATGAAAAAAAAGACTGTGAATAAAAAAAGAGTAACATCCGACAAAGTTGAAACTTGAAAAAAACTGTGAAAAAGTTTTTTTGATAAACATCTTTTTAACAAGCTATTCATTTTTTTGCCAAAGACTCTAAGTATTCCCAAAAACTTTGATGATCTTCTAAGACGGCATCATTGGAGGCAGGCATTTTACAACGAATTAAGAAATCGTTTAACGAGTTTTTTTGTAATATGAAGTGACAATGAAGAGAAATATCAACTTTTTCAAAATATACTCTAAGGTCATCAATCCTTAGCCGAAAAAAAGTTTTACCATTTCTCATAAAACTTCCTATACTACTATCTTCTCCAGAAAGAATATTGCTAGTAAGAGAACTTAACTTCTCCATTAAATAAAGTTGATCGGATTGAGCTAAAGAATTTAGCTCTTTGAGGCTTTGTTCAGAAAAGGTTACTTGAAACATAACAGGAAAAAAGAAAAGCAATTACTAGTGACGATTAATATAATAGATGTAAGTATTTAACCAAAATAAAATATTGGTATGAGTGAACAAGAATTAAAAGAAGCCGTAAAGGTTTTAAAAAAAGAAAGTGAATCAATAGACAGAGCTGCATCCCAACTTGGAAAAAACTTTTCTCAAGCATTAGATATATTGTCTAAACCGAAGAACAAAATTATCGTATGCGGAATAGGAAAATCAGGATTGTTAGGAAAAAAGCTTGCAGCCACATTTTGCAGTACGGGTTCACCGGCTTCCTTCTTACATGCATCCGAAGCTGTACATGGAGATTTGGGAATTCATCAAACAGGAGATCCAGTAATATTTTTATCAAACAGCGCCAGTACTCCTGAATTATTATTTTTGGAACCAATATTTAGAAAAAGAAAAGGGAAAATAGTTGGAATAATGGGAAATGCGGATGGTCCATTAATAAAAAAAGTGGATGTCTTTTTAAATTCCTCTGTATTATCCGAAGCAGACCCTCTCGGAATAGTTCCTACTGCTAGTTTTATGGTATCTGCGGCATTAGGCGATGCACTTGCATCAGGTTTAATGAAAAGAAAAAAATTTACAAAGTCAGAGTATGCCCGGACTCACCCAGCAGGACAATTGGGGCGAAATTTATTATTCAATGTTAATGATGTAATGCATCCGTTAAGTGAAATTGCTTTAGTTTTCTCAGATACACTAATTAGTGATTTAGTTATAGAAATGACCAAACATCCTTTAGGTGCTGCATGTGTTGTTAGGGAAGGTAAATTACTAGGAATTGTAACGGATGGGGATTTAAGAAGATCTTTAATGGAAAATAAAAATTTGTTAAATATGACGGCCAAGCAAATAATGAACGCTGAACCAAAAACGATAGACCCATCACTTTCTTTAGGTGAAGCATTATCGGTCATGGAGGAGGGCTCTAAACAAATATCTGTTTTACCTGTTGCGGAACCAGGTCAAGATAAACTCATGGGATTATTGCGACTTCATGATATCTATTCTACCGGACACAAGTGAAAGAGACTTGTGGAAAACATAGGTTGCAGTATCCTACAAATTTAAAATTTCAGAAGTGGTACCCAAAAAATTAGTAACATTTGCGATATTCTCTATAATATTCGCGGCGGCAATTTATTTATTGCTTCAACTCAATCGTGCCTATGATGAGTTTAGTCACTGGAAATCGAGGGAAGCAGTTTTAGAAAAAGAACTAGAAGACTTACGGACAGAGGCGAACGATCATCGACAATTTTTAGACAAATTACGAAGGGACCCCGACTTTCAAGATGCAGTAGCGAGAAAAGAGCTCGGTTATGGAAAAAAGGATGAACGCTTATATCGATTTCCTAAAGAAATTGTGACCGATTAAATTTCAATTTTCTTATTTTTTAAATTTTATAACATAAAATATATACTACCATCAATGTGATGAAATCATCCCGAATTTTTATCCCAACAATTTAATGAAAAACGAATCAATCTCTCTTCAATTAACTAAAGCCAAAGAAAATAAATTTCTTTACCAGTCCACCTTGGACAACATTTTAGAATTAACAGAGTGTAAAGAAATACCAGAATGGATTATAGATTCAATAGCAGAATTATTAGATACTGAAAACTGGGAAGAATTAAACAATCGATTTTACAAAAACCTTGCATTTGGAACTGGCGGAATGAGAGGGCGAACGATTGGCAATTACGTAACCAGGGCAGAAAGAGGTAAAACAAAAGGAAAAGAAACCCCAAGTTTTGCAGCAGTAGGAAGCAATACGCTTAATGAAATTACTGTTTTAAGAGCCACTAAGGCATTATTTTTACATATTACCAAGTGGCTGGCAGAAGAAAGTATTTTAGCACAACCGCGGCTTATCATAGCACATGACGTAAGGCATTTTTCTCGAAAATTTTGTGAATTAGCTGCATCTGCATGGACCAAATTGGGCGGGTATTCACTTGTTTTTGAAGGAGCAAGATCTACCCCTCAATTAAGTTTTACGGTAAGGCATCAATATGCACATGCCGGTGTAGTAATCACGGCAAGTCATAACCCCTCACACGATAATGGCTTTAAAGCTTACTTTGCCGATGGCTCACAACTGGTACCACCCCACGCCGAAGAAGTAGTTAATAGATACCAGTCAATTTCAGTAAGTGAATTATTACCTCTTCTTTCCTTGAAAACGGAAGAAAAAAATTGGAATACATTACCCACTGAAGATGATTTGGCGTATCGGGCAGCACTCGAAGATTCCGTGATGGATCCAGATATATTAAAAGACCACGCCCCCAAACTTGTTTTCACTCCTATTCATGGAACGGGATCAATATCGGCGATTCCAGCACTTTGGGATCACGGGGTAGAAGTTGCGGTGGTAGACGAACAAAACCAGCAAGACCCTAATTTTAGCACAGTTGACTCTCCAAATCCTGAAAATCCTGCAGCACTCAAAAAGGGAATTTCTGTTGCACAGAAAACAAAATCTGACCTTGTTTTAGCAACTGATCCAGACAGTGACAGAATTGGAGTAGCTGTTCGTACATCAGCGGGGAAGTATGTTTGTTTAACAGGTAATCAAGTCGCTGTCATGCTCTCTGAATACCGGTTAATTGTGGCCAGAAGAAAGAAAATAATTACCGACGAAGGTCCTAATCAGGTGGCCATTTTAAAGACATTTGTTACCACTCCGATGATTTCTCGCATTGCAGAATCATTTGGGGTAAAATGTATCAATACACCAACCGGTTTTAAGTGGATGGCGGAAAAGCTAGGTAAGTATGAAGACCAAGCAATAATAGAAATCAAAGAAAAAGAAGGTTTATCAATCGACTTTGACGGAACCGATTTATTTGCTCGAATTGATATTCTTACAAGATATTCAACTTATGTTATTCTTTCAGTCGAAGAAAGTTATGGATATTTACCTCTAGATGTAGTCAGAGATAAGGACGGAAATGCATCCGCATTAGCAATCGCCGAACTTTTCGCTTTTTTGAAATCCAGTAAAACTGAACCCTTACAATTTCTTGATAATCTTTACAAAAAATATGGTTATCATGAAGAGAAAACCGAAAACTTATATTTTGAAGGGGCAGAAGGAAGTGAGACCATTAAGACTCTCGCGGCATCCTATCGGACCTCGAAATTAAAAGAAGTGTCCGGTATTGCTGTGGTAAAGTGTAAAGATTTTTTAGATAAGGGATACATAGATGAGGATGAAGACGAATTATCTATTGAAAACTTTCTTATGCTCGAATTGGAAAACGGTTTTACGATTGCTATCCGACCTAGTGGAACAGAACCCAAAATTAAATACTATTTATTTGGCTGCGGTGAAAAGAATGCCCTAGACTTAATCGAGTCTAAGAAACAAGTTTCTTTACAAATGAAAGAAATTTCAGAATGGCTTGTCGAAGATGCAAATAAACGGATTGCCTAATATTTATACGAGCATAGAGGCTGGGTTCTCTAGGGTTTCAGCAAGAAGTTTTAAAAACTGAGCCCCAATCGCACCATCTACCAATCGATGATCGCAACTTAATCCAAGCATCATCGTTTCTCCGGCTTTTATATTGCCCAAAGAATCAACAATAGGTTTTTTGACAATTGCACCAACCGAGAGAATTGCGGCATTCGGTGGGTTAATGATACCACTAAAAAAATCTATACCAAACATACCTAAATTGGTAACTGTAAAAGTCGACCCGGCCATTTCATTGGGAGAAAGTTTTTTGGTACGGGCTTTCGTTATAAGAGATTTTGCCTCGATAGATAAATCCTCTAGAGCTAATTGGTCTGCATTCCGAACAACTGGAGTAAGAAGACCATCTTCCACCGCAACTCCAAAAGCGAGATGAATTCCGCCATGCAGTTTGATTTCTTTTTCTTCCCAGGAACTGTTAATTTCTGGAACGAGTGAAATTGTCTCAGCACATGCTTTTAAAATAATATCATTGAGAGTTAGCTTTGACGGAGCATTAGGGTTCCTGTTGGCTAATTTAATATTTAATGCTACTCGTGCCTCTTTCAATGGAGTGGCATTTATTTCTTTTTGAAGATAAAAATGAGGAATGGTATTTTTTGATTCGAGAAGCCTTTGGGCAATAATTGATCTCATCTTAGAAACCGGAATTAACCGGTCTTCTCGAATACCAGGGGAGAGTAAATTTATTTTTTTTGTTTGAGGGGTAGGAATATTTTCGGGAACAGTGACCTCCTGTTTCTTGGATGTTTCAGGAGAATGGGAAAGAATATCTTTTTTGGTTATTCTCCCCTTTGGCCCGGTGCCTTTTAGGTCATTTAAATCGAGATTAAGATCGCCCGCCATTTTTTTTGCAAGCGGCGATATTAATATTCTATCAGAGTCATCACCAGTAATCCGTGTGACTTCGGTTTGCGGTTGTGCGGGTTGTAATTGTGCTTCCGGAGCAGGATCGCTTGCAGTAATTTCCTCGACCTGTGGTGGAATTTCTTTTTTCTCCGCCTTTTCCTCCACCGGCTCGTCCGCGGGCTTTGTAGGAGCAGTTACCTCTTCACCCGGTTCTCCAACTGCGGCAAGTGGACTTCCAATTGGGACTTCATCTCCTTCGCCTACAAAAATTTCTAATAATGTACCATCATCAAAATTTTCTAGCTCCATCGTAGCCTTGTCTGTTTCAACTTCAGCTAAAATATCGCCATTCTTTACGAGGTCACCTGCTTTTTTGTGCCATTTCACGAGAGTACCTACCGACATGGTATCACTCAACTTGGGCATTTCTATAATTATAGCCATCTTATGTTTTAAAGTTTAAATTAGTTCCATTGCTTTGGCCAAAATTCGGTCATGGGCAGGAATTTGAACATTTTCAAGTGCTTTACTGTATGCCTGAGGAGCATCTATTGCGGAGACTCTTTTAATGGGTGCGTCCAAATAATCGAATGCTTGGTCTTGTATAAGAAAAGCAATCTGTGCATCGACCCCACAAAACGGTTTGTTTTCTTCCACCAGTAACACTCGGTTAGTTTTCTTGACCGTTTTAATTATTGCATCAACATCCAAGGGTCGGATTGACCTTAAATCCAGAACTTCCACGGAAATATTATGCTTCTCTTCGAGTGTTTGGGCAACTTCCAGGGAGGTATGAACTGCTTTTCCGTGAGCAATTATGGACATATCATTACCCTCTTTGAGGATATTTGCTTTCCCGAGAGGAATAATAAAATCGGGGTCATCCGGAACTTCGTCCTTCATGTTGTACAAAATGGTATTTTCCATAACACAAACAGGGTCATTGTCCCGAATGGCAGCTTTAAGCATTCCTTTCGCATCGGCTGGAGTCGCTGGGCAAATTACCTTAAGGCCTGGTGTATTTGCAGCAAAATTTTCGGGGGTATGTGAGTGTGTCGCTCCAACATTAGTTCCACCATTTGCGGGGCCCCTAAAAACGATTGGAACATTAATAAGTCCTCCCGACATATATCTCACACTTGCTGCGTTATTAAATATTTGATCAAATGCAACATAGCAAAAGCTCCAGAACATAAATTCTACAACGGGTCTCATACCCATCATTGCAGCCCCCACAGCGAGTCCAGAGAATGCAGCTTCACTAATAGGGGTATCGATCACTCGGTCGGCACCAAATTTTTCTAGCATACCTTCCGAAACTTTATATGAGCCCTTAAACTGAGCGACTTCTTCTCCCAGAAGCACCACATTGTTATCTCTTTCGATTTCTTCTGAGAGAGCTTGATTGAGTGCTTCTCTGTAAGTTATTATTGCCATAAATTTATATTTTTTGAATTAAGCTGGAGTTTCGAAAAACATGGTGCCCTGAGATGTTTTTTTATCAGGATTATCGGTTTCCCAGTAAATATCATCCATCAATTCACTTGGATCTGGGTAAGGACTTGCATCCGCAAATTCAGCAGATGCATCCGCATCGCCCTTCGCTCTGTTATCGATTGTTTTAATTTGGTCTTCCGTAATGTTACCTTCTTTGATTAATTTCTCACGAAACAAATTTAAAGGATCTTTATTTGTTTTGTATTCCTCAATTTCTTCTTTGCTTCGATAGGTTTGGTCGGGATCTGCGACCGAATGCCCGCGGTATCTGTAGGTTACAATTTCAAGTACCGAGGGCCTGCAGTTTTCATGTGCACTAGCCAAAGCATCCGAAATGGTCTGCCTTACCTCGTAAATATCATGCCCATTGGAAACGGACCAATCTATGTCAAAAGCGTCTCCCCGTCGTGCAAGTGGGTCCCCCGCGGAATGTCGAGATTCTGCCGTGCCCATGGAATAGCCATTATTTTCAATGATATAAACGACGGGAAGATTCCAGAGAGAAGCCAAGTTAAGAGATTCATAAAAAGGGCCCTGGTTCGTCGCGCCATCCCCCATAAAGCAAAGGCATGATCCCTTTTTTTTGTTATACTTAAGGGCAAAAGCAATTCCCAACCCAAGGGGCGTCTGTCCCCCTACTATACCATGTCCCCCCCAATAGTTTTTATCGGGTGCGAAGAAATGCATCGAACCGCCCTTTCCTTTGGAGCAACCGGTTTTTTTTCCGTAAAGTTCAGCCATGCATTCATCAAAATCCATCCCAACTGCCAATGCATGACCATGGTCTCTGTAAGCAGTGATTACATGATCGTCTTCACCAAGCATAGAAACTGAACCCACTGCCACGGCTTCCTGCCCAATATAGAGGTGTAAAAACCCTCCAATATGACCCTGTTGGTAGGAGCGAAGGGATCGTTCTTCAAACCTTCTGATCCGAAGCATTTTTTCATACAAATCAACCTTATCCTCAGCCGAAAGCGATTGATTCGCAGAGGAGGTAGAAAAATCTTCGGCACTCTCTTGGTTCGGTAGGGCTTTTTCTTTTTCTTCTAGTTTTGGATCCCCCTTTTTTTTGTCAGAATCTGTTGCAGATGGTTCTAAAATAGTATCGTGGTGTAAGCCTTCCATAAATTTAAAAAATCGGGTAAAAGTTAATAGAATTCGAAATTATCTATTTATTCGGGACTCGCTTCAATCTTAATCTTAGGTAAAAGGGGATTAGAGCAGTCAGCAGATACTCCCCAAAAACCAGATTTTTGTTTATCGTAGAAAGGCCAGACAAGTTCATGATCAGATGCTGGAATTCCTAAATGATTAATTTCATCTCTAGTAAAAAAATCAAAATATCCTTCCTCAAATTCTTGGGGAAGGTTTACAATAGTCTTTTTACATTCGAATAGAAACATTAACCAATGGCACGAATTTTCGTATCCCTTTTCGGACACATAGCCAAAGAGAGATAAATCGTCATTATTCAGGGTCATACCAGTTTCTTCTTTTGCCTCCCGAACTGCACACTCGTAAGGAGATTCACCTATGTTCATATTCAATTTTCCCCCAGGAGGACTCCACAAACCTTGGTTCGGAGATTTTTTCCTCTTGAGTAAAAGAATTTTTTCTGCGTGATTGCGAATAAAAAGTAAGCAAGATATCTTAAATTCCATTAGTTTATGCTTGTTATATGTACACAAGATTTGGAAAGATGGCAATCTACCATAATACAAAACCACAAAAGCTCAGTCCCATGAAATTCTTACCCACTCCATTATTTTTTCTTGTATCCGTACTTTTTATTGGAAACTTGAAGGCAAATCCGGATCAATTTGTTAAACTGGGAGGGAAGATAACCATTACGAAAGAATCAGATCAGTGGGTCAAAGCCTCCGTTCCCTTTGTATTTGTTACCCATCCATTGCTGGAAAAATTTAAATCTAGAAAACCGTCGAGCAAGGAGGACCTAATCAATATTGATTTTATCAATAACATAAAAGTTCGACTTTCGTTATGTTTCCTTAATGAATATCAAAAGAAAAATCTGCGCACCCTGAAATTGCCCGATATAGAATTTTATCAATACTACAGTGCGGAAGTGGAATATATGACTGTTAAATTTGATAGAAATACAAAATATGCCCACTTTTTATTTCCTGCCGCGATTGCCGAAAGGGATGGCTTTTTATCAACCTATATTAATGCAGTCGGGTATGTGGTAGAAATAATATACGATGGAATACCACTAGAAATTTCGGACTCCATTTCTTTTGATAAATACAGGGAGGAAACAATACTTCAAAAGTTTAAACAACAGGCCCAATCAAATGCGTCTAAAAATGAAGGAATTTTATTACCCGCACACATTGTCAGTTCTAATTACTTGGAAGGAGTGGGACCGGTGAAGAGAATTAAGGGATCGGGATATTAATTTTATTTCCTGCCATTTCTTTTTATGAGCGAGAAGAGAGAAGTAATTATAAATTGCGGTATTTCTCATGTGTCCGCGAGTGTGTTTTCTTCAGAAGGTGGTAAATTAAAACTCAAGCAGGTTGCTCTTCAAACTCTACACTATGACTACAGTAATGACCAAATCTGGCTAGATTCATTGATTGCCGGATTGGAATTACTCTGTAAAAACGAAAAACTTAAAGGGGATGCACGTTTTATATTTCCCGGAAGCCTGCTTCTTAACAAAACAATACGTGTTCCCCATGTAAACGAAGAGAAACAGAAAAAAATAGTAGCGTTTGAACTGTCCCAAAAAATGCCATTCCCATTGGCCGAATTAATATGGGACTATCAGGTAATTGATGATGATGGGGTAGAGCAGGAAATTCTTGCCTTTGCGGTGAAGCCAGAAATTGCGGAAACATTTTGTGAAAAAGTGGTTGAGATTGGATTAAACCCTCTGCAAATTACACCTGCACCGATTCTGGATTACAATGCACTAATTTCATCGGGCGTGGGATTAGAGCAACAAGAGACACTTGTTGTTAACATTGGTGCAAAATCTACGAATTTACTTTTTATTAATCCCACTGGCTTTCTTATCCGAAGTATAGCAATAGGGGGAAACGCTCTCACACAAAATATATCGGACAGTTTAGGGATATTATTTGAGAAAGCAGAGGAAATCAAAAAAAGTTATTTTTCAGGACAGGTTGCTTTTTCACCGGAAGACCCAAGCGTCCAAGTACTAGAAAATTGCTCGCAGCAGTTTTTAAATCGAGCAAGTCAAGAAATTACCCGATCAATTGTAACCTACAAAAGGCTTAAAAAAGGAAAGTCTCCAAATCGGATGTTTCTTGCCGGGAGAGGTGCACTGCTCAACAACTTACCCGAATACCTTAGCCAAAGCCAAAGCCTAGATATTGATTATTTTGACCCCCTGAAGAGCTTACTGTTAGAGGATGGAATAAGCCAAGAAATGCGTGCCCTTCTTCCTTACATGATTGGCGAACCAGTTGGGCTTGCGACTGCAATTTTGAATAGTAATGAAGGGAATACCTTAAAGCGTCCTCTTAATTTACTCCCTGCAAATAAGCTGACGCACTTATCCTTTAAAAAGAAAATACCACTGCTATTAACCGCCGCATTTATTTTCTCACTACTGCCAATACCGAGCATTTTGAATAAATCATCTCTGGAGGATGAGCTAGAAAAAGAACTCAGTTCATTACAGCAGGGCACAAGAGACCTAAAATCAAATATTGCCGACCAGGAATTACTTCAGGAAAAGTTCTTGTTTACTGATAAACTTAATCAATTGGTTTTCGAACGAAATCAAATATTCAGAGAAAAAAGTTTTTCCTGTTGGGTGATACAAGATTTCCTTAACCAGTTGCAGGGATCATTGGACCATGCTGATGTATCGGACGCTTGGTTTGATGAATTAAGGTTTCAAGAAGTCTCCGCAAGAAGCCGAGAAAATATTATAGGTACTCAATTCTTGAAAGGAAAAAAGAGATACAAAATAATACTTTCTGGCAGATATTTAGTTCGGATCGATGAAACCTTTAAGGACTCCGACGCGAACGAGAAGAGAAATCACTTAATTGAATTAAATAGCGTAAAACAAGAAGCATTGACTCAATATTTGGAAGCACTTCCCTTTATTGAAAAGGTTGCCAAAAAAACTTTTTCAATCGAAGGAAAAGGAGATTTATTTAAACGGTATTTTACTCATTTTAAATATGAATTTATTCCGAAATCTTAAGCTGTAATCCATGAATTTTTTAAAACACAATAAGTTTTTCTTTTCCTTGCTGTTTTTGTTTTTGGTTTTGTTTACTTCACTACAATTTATATCCTGTAATTCAGGAGAAAATCTTGAAGAAATTATTTCGTCTATAAAAGGTGAAGAACAAAAGGCGGGTAGTCTAAACGAAGAACTTTTGCTATACGAAGGACTTTCTGAAGATGCAAGCTTAGCGACAGATGATTTGTTAACTTTATCGACTCTAGAAAAAGATCAGCATCGTTTTTGGAATAACATTCTAAACCCAAGTGATAATATTTTTACCAACTGGAAAAATAAAAGTCCGGAGTCAATCAACGCAGATTTGACAAGGCTTTATTCCCGATTACGCAGTATGTGTAAAAAAAATAATATTGATTGTAATCAAAATGAATCAACTGGAAGCAATCCGTTTGGTGTGGCCAACCAGGCCGAAGAAAAGAAATACGGATTTGGGCTGTCTTCCTATGACGGATTTTGGCCAAGTTTTTCAAAAAACGAGGCAAAATTACTCGGCATTCAAAGTAAGATTATTTCCACCTTAATCGAATATTTAACTGAATCCTCCAATGGGGAGCATAGAATTAATCTCCTCACGGTATCTCGTGAGCCAGTGGGTGAAGAAGACAGCCAGCATATTGCTGGCGATCAATTAACGAGCCCGAATTTTACCGATAAATTGGTTCGCTTTACTGGTGGAATAAAATCTTTTGCATTTGTGATAGAGTTTAAAGGTCACACATCCCATGCACGAAGTTTTATTAATCAGTTAAGGCCTCCCTTTCTTGTAAAAGACTTAATTGTTAGTCGATCGGTTGAATTAGGTAACTCCTTCACTCCTCAATCTGCGCCAAGTCCGTTTCCTTCAGAAACGAGCAATTCCGCCACACCGCTCCCGATTGTTCAGAATGTAGAATCAACATTTACATTTTTAATTGAGTATGTTTATGAAATTGAACGGGACTTTGAATCTTTCTTGGTTAGGTCTTTAAAGACAGTACAACTAAATGAAGAACCACTACAGAAGTTCTTAGAATTATCAGGAAATTCAAAAATAGGTTCGAGATTAGATAAAATCTTTTTAAATCGTGAAATTCGTTAATTCACATTACGACAAAATCGCCATTGTACTGGTACTACTGACTTTTGGGATTGTCGGTATTATCTCCTTTTTGGAGCCCAGTGATTCAGAAAAGAAAAATAAACCTTCAGTCGCTCATTCCTTTTCTATCGACTCGGTTGGCGGAGAAGATGTATTAGTCCTGTTAAAAGAGACTCAACTGGTACCCGGAGACAGTATTGAAATTCATAATATCGGGTCGGGTGAAATCGAAAAATTCAGTGTAAAAAAAGTAATATTTTCGAAAAAAAGCCGGGTTACCATTCAGATGAAATCTCAAGAAATTTACAAAGGAAGATTATTAAACCCGAGTAGTACGATTTTAACAGCTGGGTGGGACAAATCGAGAAACCCGATCGCTTTAGATACCGAAAAAGGGGTAAAAAATATTAGTTTTAAAGATATTAAGTTTATTCGTGGTGAACAAAAGCTGGTTTTGGATAAAGAGATCGATACAATAGATGAAAGAGATTCAAAAATTTCTGTCTATCAAACCAAGTCCCAATTCTTAAACGATTCAAACCGGACAGAAAAGAGTCGCTGGACAAGTAGTGCGACTGAAGGAAACTCTTCCATTTACGATCTGTTTACCCCGCCCATTATTTATTTGGTAAACGGTGAATTAACTACAACACTACCAGAAGCTCCCACTGAAGAAGCAAAAGAAGAAGAGTTTGGCTTGACCGTTGTTTCCTTTGAAAAAAATCATTATCGATTAAAATTAGCGAGCTGGATAGGAAAGACTCCTTATTTCGAGGACTTTCAAACTAAAGTCTCCGCAAACTCAGATAAATATGTCAAAAATCGTTTGGAATTGAATATTCCTTACAAAGAAAATGAAAATTACCGCCCGGGTATGCCATCCTTAATTAAGACAAGTCCGGACGATGAAGAAAAACTGGTACAGGTAGAATATTTTACCGTTCAACAGGTAAAAGACCCTAAAACAGGTGGTGCTAAAATGGTGGGCCGTGCTTTGGTTCGTGATTTTAAAAAAGGAGGAAAACCATTTGAGATTAATAGCTTGATGGAGAAAGTGGACACAGGTGATTATAAAATCAATTTAAAGTTCGATATCGCGGGTGAAGTACCGAGCTCGATCGAGCTAGACGCCAATGAAATTGAAAAAGTATTTAATTTTGGGAACAGGAGTTATAAATTGCTTCGCATCGATAAGGAAAATAAAAATATCGAAATTGAAAAAAGGATTTCAGGGACAGATAAAATTACTGTCAAAACCCTTAATTTCTAAAATTTAATTTCGTTTACAATTACCATTTTTATTTATTGACCCAACTCCATCAATGTATGGAATGGTGTGTTAAGAATTTTTATTCTATTGCCCCTAATTTTCATGCATTTAAACTTATACTTTCGTTTAATCACAATGACATGTGTATGCCTGTCTTTCCCTTCCTTGCATGCCCAAATAAGTGATAAAAATTCGCAGCTCAATAATTTACCACAACAATCCACTTCTCCCGAAATAGAAACCAATGTGGTTTCGGAACCAATATTTAACATTGGAACGGAAACGAATTTAGTTCGAGTACTTCAAAATATCCGTGAGTTAGCTGGCGCGGGAAAAGTGGAAGAGGCTCAGAAAATGGCTCGAGTTGTGTTAGAGAAAATAACCGAAAACGAAGAAAATAGTTTTTATCTCAATCAAATCCGAAAGGCAGAAACGAAACTATATTACCAATTGGCACAGGAAGCGATGGCGGATAAAAAATATTCATTAGCCAGTCAATTCCTTTCTCGCTATCGAGAAAATATTGATGTCGAATTACAGGGTAGAAAAAGACAGAGAGAATTGGTTCTTAAGAAAGAGGGTTCAACCGATGCAACACTAGTAGGCAAATTAGTCGAAGAATTAGAAAAGGCCAAAAAAGATTTATCCGAGATTCGTGCGAAGGCGGGCCTTCCCGAAGATGACGCAAAGCCAGACTTTGAAAGGCTAATGGAGTCCGAGAAGGCAAAAATGGGCACATCGATGCGTCGAGCCGAGAGATTGTTAGAAAAAGCCCGCAAAGACGGTGCTGATGGCCAATATGACTTAGCCCTAGATCAGCTTGATGAAGCCCTGGGGATATTGCCATCGAATGTTTCAAGCATTGCACTAATTAGTGATATTTATAAAACGAAACAACAAATCACATGGTACCGCATGGGGGAGGCGATGCTCAAGGGTAAGGTAGGACGGGTGCAGGAGCTTGTGGTTGACTATCAAGATGTGGAGGAGTCTCGCAGAAAGGCAGAGTCTGAAACTTTGGGAATAGAGCAACAAACAGACTTCGAGGCCGAAATGGATAAAGCCAAAGAAAAAATGGAGGAACAGGCAGTACTGGCTGAAGAACTTTTGGCAAAAGCAAAGGGCATGATTCGAAAGAAAGAATACGAAGAGGCGGACAAATCCCTTCTTAAGATAAAGCTTTTCCTCGAGCCCAATACGCGTACTTGGCCATTAATATTGGATGCAGCGTTGTTAAAAAATCGTATCAATTTAGACAAAGCGGAAGATGCACGATCCAACAAAGACTGGGACTTAGCGAATCAGTATTTAGACGCATTTCGAACCGGTTTTTACCAGGATCGCGATATACAGGGAGATCCAATGTCATTTGGTAGACCCGGTCTAAAACAGACGGAAGGGGAGAAGGCACTTGATAACGAATTGGAAAAAGCAAAACGCATGGAAGATCGAATTGCGGCAGACAAGGCAAACCCCTATCGTAGAGATATTACTGAGTTTACGGCGGATTGGAAGGATACTAGGGAGGCGCTAAATGAATTATTGATGCGTGCGAAAGTACAATTTATTAATGGTGATCTTACTGGAGCGACCGAAACATATCGAACCATTGAAACTCAATTTTCTGATAATTATGAAGCGAAGGAAATGCTTAAACGCATTGCCAGAATGCGAGCCGAGGAAAGTTATCTTGGATATTTAAAGACTCGTGCAGAAATGCTTGAAGAAATTGAACGTGAATGGGAAAGGCCGAAGGTATTTGACCGACAAATTGAAGAAGTCGAGAAAGTAAAAGAGGGTCCGAGCAATTTAGAGAACAAATTAAAAATTATTCAAGTTCCCGGTGTGCAATTTTTTGAATCCCCTCTACCAGAAGTGATGCAGGAACTTCAAAGACAAGCAAAAACCTTTGATCTTACCGAGCCGGATCCAGCCAAAAAAGGAGTAAATATCATTCCACTAGCCAATGGGGATGAGCCATTTCCTAATGTTACTATCACCCTCAATCCTATGGCGCTTGGCAAAATGATTCAATTTATAGCAGAAATGGTAAGTTGGACCTATGACATACGAAATGATGCGATTGTGGTATCGAAATCGGGCGGTACTTTTACCGGTCGCTCTCTCGAAACGGAATTTTATGAAGTTACGCAGGGAACGATTCAGCGAATGACCGGAGGTGCCGGTGCCGGAATGGGGGGAGGAGGAGCGGATCCTTTCGCACCTGCACCCGGAGGCGGCGGAGGAGGAGCGGATGACACAGGAGCCAAGATAAAAGCTTTTTTAGAAGGAGCGGGTATTCCATTTGATGATACAAAAGGGCAAAAGTTTGTCTTTGATGGCTTTCAAATGATCGTTACTCATGAACGTCGCTTATTGGACCTCATTGAACGAATTTTGGAAAGACTGGATGCTGATTCGAGCCGTCAGGTAGAGATCGAAACAAAATTTTTGGAAGTTCAGGAAGGTGCACTGGATGAAATTAGTTTCGATTGGCAATACAGTTGGGATGACCCCAGCTTTGTCCTAGACCCCACTACGTTAAACCCAGTGGTTGACTCAAATGGACAACCGGTGATTAGTTTTGGGAAAAGTTTTACTGGAAATACTCGTACATTGGCAACAGCTCACTCTGCCAGCGGAACTTCTCGAGATACCATAATTAGTATTCCTGACAATCGCGATGCGAGTTTAAATATCCCCAACCCAACCCCTAATTTGCCGGGTAAAATTGGGATAGGTCAGGGAGTATCACCACTCATGCAAGCAAGTAGTCAAAGCTTAACCATGGGGGGAAGCGGGGGCAGTATGATTTTGGGAGGAAGCCAGGCAAAACTACTGATAAGTGCCCTGCAGCGTAAACAGGGAACTGACTTACTCAGTGCACCAAGAATTACGGTAATGGACGGACAGCCTGCACAAATCACCATTGCTCAGGAATTTATTTACCCAACAGGTTACGAACCCGCTCCGTTGCCGGGCGGAGGAGGAGGGGGAGGAGGAGCGCAGCAAGGAGGTGCTGGTGCTTTGGCTCAGGCAATTCAAATACAGAGTGCAGTTCCTCAATTTGATACCGTTGCACCCGATGATGAGCAGCCCGGTTTCAGGGAAGTGGGAGTCGTGATGGATGTTACTCCGAGGATTGAGAAATATAATTCCATTGCCCTTGAGTTAAGCCCGAAGGTCACCGAATTCGACGGTTTTATTGAGTACGGTGGTTCGTCCGCAATGATCGGAACTTCTGCAGCCGGTACTCCCCCAATGATCATACAACCCTCCGGTATATTAATGCCAATTTTCTCGGTCCGTAAGGTGAATACATCTGTAACCATCTTTGATGGTGCCACTGTAATTATCGGTGGACTTACTCGCGAAGAAGTTAAGACGGTGAACGATAAAATTCCCGTTCTTGGAAATATTCCTTTGATCGGAAGACTATTTCAGTCTTCTGCGGAGAGTTATTCCAAAAGAAATTTATTAATTTTCGTAAGTGCCAGTATCGTATCCCGTGGTGGTTCGCCGGTTCGTGAAGTGATTCAAAATATCAGCCCGCAATCTATTTTTAAAGATCCCGTTATTATGACTCCTACGGGAACAATTCGCAGAACTCCAAAAGGGGGAGCTCAAATTGCAGCTCCTAAGTAATTATAATTCTTTTCAAGGAATGTCAGTAATCGCCCAGCATTTGGTTTTAATGATCTGTCTAGCCCTTCCAGTAATTTGAATTTGGTAAAGAAAGAATAAGAGAAACCATAAGAATATACGCAACTATTACATATAATCTATTAAATGGAAAAGATTACCCTATTATATGACATCCACTACATCTGTATCTGGCCTTAATCGGTAAGCTTGATAATAATTTGTTTATAATGTAACTTACAATATGCCTAAGCCCGCCCCAAGCAGTTATTCCAAAAGCCCAAAACATAGGCTTGGGGCTCGTTTGTTCAAATTTTTTCTCCCTTGGGCTTGTTTAGGGTTTCTAGTGTTCGCCCTTTTTGAAAAAAGTGAGAGTCTTCTAAGTGGTAATTCCAATGAAAACAAAGAGGTTGTTTCTCAAAAATCAGTCGAAAGAAAAGAACACAATACGCTAGAAAAAAAAGTCAGTAAACCAGAACTAAACCTTCCGATTGTATCCAAAGATGCGGAATGGTGTGAGACTGAAAAGTACCAAGATTTATCCAAGCATACTGCCATTGTTGCATTTGATAACTGGCTCCAAACATTTGAAGCATTTCAATGCTTTGAAAAAACGAACTGTGAACATGATCCAAGAATTAAATGGGAATTGATCAAAAGAGGAGAAAAATTCGCGAAGGACAGGGCGCCAGTATTCAGAAGTATTATTCAAAACGATCCCCGAAAAGCACTCGAGCTTGCGGTGGATGAAAATTGGCTTGCCGTCCTGCCTGAACCGATTAGCCAACACTTGGAAAGTTGGGTTTCTTCTTACACCGATATAAAAGCGCTTCATATTTGCAAAGATCCCAAGCGCCCAATGGGAATGATTAAGAGATTTGCCAATCTATCGGACGGGGAAGCCGTTGAAGTTTACACCTATGGAAACCGAAAGTTTCTTAAGACCACTCAAGGAGTCGCTATATGGGGAGTGAAGATGGGGGATGATGTTGCCATTTCTGAAAATGCCCTCCAGATAAATCCTTCCGCAAATCCTCAAACACCAAACGCCTTTGAAGTAAAAATTGCCGGTATGCAATTGGAAGTACCGACTGAAAAGGGTTTAGAAATTTTAAAAAAGCGAATAGTGAGTGCCGAACGAAGAGGGTACATAACTGGTCGAGTACGCTATCCACTTGTTGCTTCCAGTGGTGGGTCACTTAATTTAATTGATTTACGGTACACGGTAATTACAAACCGGTTAACTTGGCAAGAAGCACAACAGGTTGCTTTCGAACAAAACGCCAGCTTGGTCAATATAAATTCTGATTATGAAAATTCTATCGTAACCAATTTACTTTCTGATGCTGCCGCGATTGGACTTTTCCCGGTGAATGAAAGCAACGAAACAGTTCAGTATGCCTGGACTGGTGCAAGCGATGCGGAGTTCACTACTGGTACAAGGTATTCAACGGTTACCAACCAGATAGTTTTTATTCCTAATATACTAGCCTCTGAGGGCAGTTGGATGTGGCAGGACGGAGCAACGGCAAGTTTTCCAGCACCT
>NZ_CAXLMO010000099.1:0-36951 GCF_964187635.1 Candidatus Seribacter sulfatis
GAATTTCATTCAAAACAGTCAATCTTTTGCAAATTTTACTTCTTCGGAAATTCCAAAAGGCTGGAAAATAACCGGTGAAGCTTTTAAACCACGAGGGCACCGATTAATTTCGTTCGACGGATCTAATCTTTTTCCTAATCGGAATGTACTTTCCTCAAATATTTTAGGAAATAGACGGGTAGGTAACCTCCGGTCCCCTCATTTTAAAATTGAGCATGATCAAATTTTGATTAAGGCCAAAGCAAAGAAGGCTTTCATGCGAGTAGTTGTTGATAATTACCATATGGGTAAACACTCAGGTTTACTTTTTGGCGGCACTGTTATCAAGGAGGCAAATTCCGACGGTGATTTCAAATGGTTTAGTTTATCGCCCAGAAAATACAAAGGCCATTGGGCCTATCTTGAATTTGTGGATCGAGGTACAGATGCATACCTGGAAATTGACGAAGTCAGGTTTGCCAACTCCGGAATCGGAAGAAGGCCCGATTCTAGGTTTTCTCTTTTACTGGGGGATGATAAAATTGAGGCAGGTAATCTCCCTCAATTCCTTGATAGCTTCCTGGAAAAATCATTCGATAAAATTAATGCGGGCAAGTTTTCAGGAGAAGAATATGAATTTCTTAATTACCTGCACAGCGAGGGACTTATTCCATTCGAAAATCAGCAAAATATAGCTGGAATATTGAAACAAGCTGTAGTTATTGATTCTAAAACACCCCGCGAGCGGTATGTGTTAGCAATGGGAGAGGGGAGTGAGTTCCAGGGAAATGTTTATGTCCGTGGAAGCCCGCATAAACTTGGAGACCCTGTCCATGGTAGAAATCTCACCGCCCTTGGTGGGCAGACAGGTTCGCGTCTGGATTTGGCGACTCAATTAACCTCCGAGGATAACCCGCTCGTGTCCCGGGTAATGGCAAACCGTATATGGTTGCAGTTCTTTGGCCGTGGAATTGTTCCGACTCCAGATGATTTTGGTCCAATGGGACAGGAGCCCAGTCATCCTGAACTGCTTGATTGGTTAGCCAATGATTTTAGGGAAAATAATTGGTCTGTTAAAAATCTGATTCGAAAAATTGTTCTTTCTCAAACCTATCGGCAATCAAGCACTTTAAATCCTTCCAATGACAAAAATAAAGTTAGCTTGGCAGACCCAGAGAATATTCTGCTGCACAAAATGCCAGTTAGGAGGCTACATGCCGAATTCATCAGAGATTCAATCCTGTTGTTCTCTGGTCGAATCGATAAAAAGCTTTTTGGCCCTTCGGTTCCTATTTACAAAACCGCCTTTATGACGGGAAGGGGGGGGAAGAAAAATGGGCCTCTAGACGGAGCAGGTAGAAGAAGTATTTATGGTTCTGTTTACCGAAATTTCCTTTCTCCTTTCATGTTGGCCTTTGACCAACCGGCTCCTTTCGGAACCAAAGGGAAAAGGTCAGTTTCTAATGTCCCTGCCCAGTCTTTGGCTCTAATGAATGATCCATTTGTAATTGGTCAATGCAAGATGATGGGTAAAAATATTTTTCAGGCAAAGATGACGAAATCCGAGTCGGTTGGTAGTCTTTTTGAGATGATAACGGGGAAACCTCCAAGCCAAAAAGCTCAAGGAAAACTTCTCGCATTTTTAGAGACTCAAACGAAAGCACATGGGGGCCTTACCGAGCATGTTTGGGCCGATTTAGCCCATGTCCTGATTAATTCAAAAGGATTCCTTTTTCTCAACTAAACTTCCAAGCCATGCATTGTAACCAATTTAATACTCCATTGTCCCGTAGGTCCATGCTTCAATCCTGTGCCATGGGATTTGGCGGACTCGCTTTTTCCGCTCTGTCCAATGATTCACTGGCTTCCCCCTTGGCGCCCAAGAAGCCACATTTTACACCACGGGCTAAAAATGTGATTTTTCTCTACATGGACGGTGGCCCCTCCCATGTGGATACTTTTGATTACAAGCCAGCCTTGGAAAAATATAACGGGAAGGACCCTCGCGAAGTAATTGGAAAATTAGCACCCACCCAATTTGATAATATCGGTAAAATATTAAAGAGCCCGTGGGAATTTAAGCAAAGAGGGCAGAGTGGACACTGGGTATCCGATCTTTTTCCACATATTGCACAGGACGATGTGATCGATGAGATTTCGATGGTGAAATCAATGACATCCAATTTTTCCGAACATACTTCTGCCAACTATTTTCTGCATACCGGAAGCGGGTTTCAAGGGCGTCCCAGTATGGGGGCATGGTTTGGATACGGCTTGGGAACAGAGAATCAAAACTTACCCGGGTTCGTGGTTTTAAATGGAGGCTTAATTCCTCCTGGAGGATTGGATTGTTTTGGTTCCGGTTTTTTACCGGCCAGTTATCAAGGATCAGTTTTTCTTCCTCAAAATGAACCGGTTGCTAATATCAAACCGAAGGAGAAATCGGCTGAATTACAGAGAAATAAACTATCTCTGCTGTCAGATTTGGATAGCTCTTCCTTGCAGGAGATGGGTTTTGACCCGCAAGTGGAAGCCGCGATTCAGAATTACGAGACTGCCTATCAAATGCAGACATCAGTTCCGGAGTTGATGGATTTGACCGGTGAATCTGATGTGGTCAAGAACTCATACGGTATGGATTCGGATTTTAAGAATACCCGGACCTTTGGGATGCAATGCATATTGGCTCGTCGGTTGGTTCAACGGGGCGTGCGGTTCATTGAACTGACCTGTCCAGGGGGGAACGGAGACCGATGGGACCAGCACGGTGGGTTAGTGGGTGGTCACGGTAAGAATTGTAAATCCGTTGACCAACCGATTGCCGCACTCATTCGCGACCTTAGGAAATTAGGTATGTTGGATGACACCCTGGTTGTATGGACGGGGGAGTTTGGTCGTACCCCATTTGCCCAAGGATCAAATGGGCGAGATCATAACCCCTTTGGATTCACAACCTGGTTTGCAGGCGGTGGAATAAAGCCTGGAATAACTGTTGGAGCGACTGATGAGTTTGGATACAAGGCAGTGGAAAATCGTTATGAAATTCATGATCTGCACGCCACCATGCTTCATTTACTGGGTGTCGAGCACACTGAAAGCACTTTTCGCTTTGGTGGCAGGGATATGAGACTAACTGAAGTCTTCGGTCATTTGATTAAAGAAATTCTGTAATTTCTTTGTCCAGAAATAGGAACTATTAGCAGAATATTAGTAGATGAACCTTACTATTCTATGCCGAATCCTCTAGTCTTCTTTTTGATTAACTTTACGTGCCCAATTTTCAGACTAGCATTAATGTGAAATAAATGCCTTGCCTTAAGTATAAGGCTGCAATTGTGTTAAATAAGTTCTACTAATATTAATTACGATGAGAGCTTCAATCGCATTCGCCCCATGACCGACTTAGAGATAACGGAAACACTACGCCAGGAAACAGTCCCTTTGGAAAGTGCCTTCTCTAAGTATTTACGGGATTACCGATTACTTAACAGTTTGCTTCTCGCTCTCTTTTTTATGGTCTGCACATTTTCTATTTTTTGGAACATGATGATGGGTCTTCCTCTTAGTGACGATGCGGGATCAGATTTTTCGGATGCCGGACAACCCACCACGGCACCCAAGAAGCAGGAGCAAAAAGTTAGATTAATGCAGAGGCAAAAGCAGGCAAAGCCATCACAGAAGTTTACTTTTCAAGCTAAGGCCATTTCAGAAATTGCTGCTCCGATTGTTGATATTGAAACACAATCCCTTAATCCTGCAATTGCCATGAGCCCAATGGGAAACATGGGCGATGTGAGTGTGAATGTGGATATGTCCGTTCTTAACAAAGCCTTTGCATCTAATTTTATGGGAGTGAAGTCTAAAGCAAATAAGATTCTCTTCATTATTGATTATTCCGCTTCGATGAGGGGGCGAGACAAAGTGATGAGAAGCGAGTTAAGTAAAGCAATTGAAAAACTGCCTGCTGTGGGTTCCGTGTCGGTTATCTTTTTTTCCGGACCTACTTGGGTAGCAGGAGAAGATGCCAATGCATTGCATAAAAATTGGAGTGGATCTAACGGTTCCGGATGGAAAGCTAATGATGGATATAATCCAGTTCGACCCAAGTGGTCACCCGTTACTCCTTCTGTTAAAAAGAAACTAATCAAGGCAGTTCATGATACGCCGCTTACCCTTGGGACTGTATGGGATAATTCTTTCGAATGGGCTTTTTACATGAACCCCAAGCCGGATGTTATTTATTTCATGACAGATGGTTCCTCGAAAAAGGAATTTCAAGGAGTTGATATTATAAAAAAGAAAAAGGGACGTACTAAAATTTATACGATAGGATACGGTGCTCCTGCTGGTGCCAAATTACCCCTTGAGGAAATTGCAGCAATGACGGGAGGTAAAAGTAAATTTGTCGATATGGATGAAATTAGATTGATGGAAAAAGAAATTGATGACAAAGGTCAAAACAACTGAATTATGATGAATTATTTAAAAACCGTTTACCTTTTACTATTCACGCTTCTTTTTTACAGTTCTGCGTATTCCAAGATAAAAGTTTTACTCTTAGACGGACAGAATAATCATAATTGGAAAGCAACAACTCCTGTATTAGTTGACGCATTAGAAAGCTCAGGTAACTTTTTAGTCTCTGTATCAACTTCTCCAGCAAAGAATTCAACTCCCTTAGATTGGGAAGAGTGGAATCCCAATTTTAGTTCCTATGATGTCACCCTTAGTAATTACAACGGGGAAATGTGGCCAAAGGAAGTGCAGGAAAATTTAATAAATTATGTACAAGAGGGCGGATCTTTTGTGGTGGTTCATGCCGCCAATAATGCATTTGGTCAATGGAAAGAATACAATCAAATGATTGGACTTGGAGGTTGGGGTGGGCGCAATGAGAAATCAGGACCGTATCTGTTTTTTAATGATTCTGGAAAATTGGTCAGAGATCCAAGACCGGGTCGTGGGGGAAGTCATGGTCCTCAGAGTGAATTTATAGTACAGGTTCGCGATTTTAAACATTCAATTACTAAAGGGATGCCAAAAAAGTGGTTACACAGTAAAGATGAACTTTATGATTCCCTGCGTGGACCGGCTGAAAAAGTAAAGATCTTAGCCACTGCTTACAGTGAGAAGAGTAAAAAGCATGAACCCATGATTATGACAATTTCTTATGGAAAAGGTCGAGTCTTCCATACACCTATGGGGCATGCAGATTATTCCATGAAATGCATTGGCTTTCAAGAAGTGTTGCGAAGAGGGACCGAGTGGGCAGCGACCGGACAGGTGACATCCGAGCTTCCTTTTGACTTCCCCACTGAAAAAAAGGTTTCTTCTCAGTAATTCTCAGGAAGCCAAAAAAAAGACCACTCAAAAGGTGATCTTTTTTTCAATTTCTTGTAAAAAATTTACTCAGATGCTGGCGAAGCGGCATCAGTTGGGTTTGCATCAGTTGCGTTTGAATCTTCTCCTTCAGTTGCTCCGCCTCCGCACGATGCGAAGAGTGCTAACGAAAGAATGCTTACGAGAGTTAGAAAGTTTTTCATGACGGCTATTTTCTTAAGCTTGAATTATAGTTTTTGGTTAAAGTGTTGATGAACAACTCCCCCAAAAATTAATAATTTTTCGATTCTGTCAAGGTGAATCCTGTGATGAATGGTTATCAATTTTATTGATTTATGCCCATTCTCATTGCCAAAGCAGTAGTAATTTAATTGGGTTGTGACATGTATTATATAGGAATTGATATAGGAACATCTTCGGTTAAGGCATTGCTTATTGATAGTGGTGGAAGGGTAATTAAAACCTCTGTGCCAGAATACTCTTTTCAAACCCCAAAACCACTTTGGGCCGAGGCCGATCCACTGGATTGGTGGGAAGCAACGCAACAAGCAATTAAAGAACTACTCTTAAAAGTTCAGTCTAGTGAAATAGCTGGAATTGGACTTACCGGCCAAATGCATGGTATGGTAGCAATGAACAAAGAAGGTTCCGTTTTAAGGCCCTGTATCATGTGGAATGACCAACGATCTCATTTGGAGTGTGACGAAATTACCGAACGAGTTGGGCAAAAGAAAATTCTTAGTATTACCGGTAATCCCGTTTTGCCTGGCTTTACTGCTCCCAAGATCTTGTGGACCCAAAAAAACGAACCAGACCTTTTTGCTTTGATCGATAAGGTAGTTTTACCAAAAGATTTTATTCGTTACAAATTAACCGGTTCCTTTTTTTCTGATGTTTCGGATGCTTCAGGAACCTCTCTACTAGATGTCGGAAAGAGAACTTGGTCACAAGAAATGTTTGATTGCATGGGATGGCCAATCTCTTGGATGCCGGAAGTTACTGAATCAACTGAAGTTTCCGCCAAAATTTCCGCGGAAGCAGCAACCTTAACTGGTCTGCTTGAAGGAACCCCTGTAGTGGCGGGTGGTGGAGATTGTGCGGCTCAAGCTGTTGGCTCAGGAATTGTGGAAGAGGGCAAAGTTTCTGTCACATTGGGAACGAGTGGTGTTGTGTTTGCCCAAAGCGACGAATACCGCGTTGAGCCTAATGGTAAATTACATGCATTTTGTCACGCGGTTCCTGGGAAATGGCATGTAATGGGAGTGATGCTATCTGCAGCAGGTTCTTTTCAGTGGTATAAGAATCAATTTGGAATGGAGGAGCAAAGAATAGAAAAGGAGGGCGGTGCGAATGCTTATGAAACTCTTACTAAAGAAGCCCAGCAGGTAATTGCGGGCTCAGAGGGTTTATTTTTTCTTCCTTATTTATCGGGCGAAAGAACACCCCATCCAGACCCGTATGCAAGGGGTTGCTTTATCGGTATGAGTTTACGCCATCAAAAAAAACATCATACCCGGGCTGTTTTGGAGGGAGTCTCCTATGGTTTAAATGATTCGTTATCCATGATGCAAGAATTGGGTGTTAATCCAAATGAAATTATACTTTCTGGGGGCGGTTCGCGCTCAGCGTTATGGAAACAAATGCTTGCCGATATTTTTGCCACTCCTTGTGCAATGGTGAATGCATTAGAAGGTGCAGCTTATGGTGCGGCAATACTTGCCGCGGTTGGAGTAGGTGGATTTGGCACCGTGCAAGAGGCTTGTAGCTCTTTTATTCAAAAAATTGAAACAGTGGATCCTGGTCCGAACCTGGAAACCTACAAGCGAAATTATCCTATTTATAAATCTTTATACCCAAGCCTGAAGGCTCAGTTTGCCAAGATTGCTGAGTCGAATGCGTTAAACTCATAAAAAAATGGATAACACTTACGAGTCGAATAAGCTGCTTGGTGAATACTTATTGTTTCACTACGGATCGGATGATCAGTTAATGCCTTGGTCGGATGGCCCTCAGAATGGTCTTCGGTTTCCCGTGCGTACTGTTCGTGAACTTATCGACCACAGTTCACTTCCCTCTTCGACTACTACTCGTGCCTTTGATGTCGGTTGTTCCGTGGGTCGTTCTACATTTGAAATTGCGAGCTTTTGTGACGAAGTGGCGGGCTGTGACCTGTCCCATTCCTTTATTTCAGCAGCTCGATCTTTAATTGATAATAAGGAACTCCCTTATGAGTATTTAGAGGAAGGGGACAGCTATCAAAAAGCAGTCGCAAAAGTAGAGTATGACCCGAGCAAGGAGATTTCATTTTTTGTTGCAGATGCCTGTTCGTTACCCTCCGAGCTAAAAGAGTTTGATTTGGTTCATGCAGCCAATTTGATCTGTCGATTACCGGATCCCTCGCTTTTTTTAAATCGACTTCCACAATTAGTGAAGCCGGGCGGGCAACTTCTTTTAGCCACCCCATTTACCTGGTTGAATGAATATACACCGAGAGAAAATTGGATCGGTTCTGGTGACTCGGAGCAAAAACTGGTGGAATGCTTGAAGCCATATTTTGAATTGGAAAAAAAAGTAGAACTACCTTTTGTCATTCGTGAACATAGAAGAAAGTTTCAATATAGTGTTTCAATCGGTACTCGATGGAGACGGCTTGGGAGTGCGGTGTAACAGCTTGATTCTTTTTTTCGAGGTGTTTCTAGATAAATTAGTTTATAATTTGAAAATTTCCCTAGTGAAATTCTTTTCAATATTTTCTATTACTAACAACAGTGAACAACCTAAATGATCAAGCTCGATGAATTTGTAAGGAATATTTCCTCCTGTTCTGAGCCTCATTCTCATTATTCTGATTGTTTGAAAGCATTGTGGTGGGTCCAAAAGGGAGATTGGGCAAAAGCACATGACATTGCCCAAGAAGAAGGTACTATACTGGGTGATTGGGTACATGCATACCTCCATCGATTGGAGGGAGATTTAGGTAATGCTGCCTATTGGTACAATCGGGCGACACGCCCGGTTAAGCAAGATGAAAGCCTGGAGGAAGAATGGAAAGAAATAACAGCTCATTTTCTTTCCTTAGAACCCTAACGTTAAGCTCGACCCATGGACTTGAAAACAAGAGGAATATTTTCTTCCGGTACCAATAAAAGAGATGATCTTTTAGAGACTGAAAGCAAGTGGGAAATGTTCTCTCCGGTTAGTTTAATAATCCTCTGTACAATGAGCATTCTTTTTATACGATCTGCTCAGGCTTACACGGGAGGTAATCAATGGCAAATGCAGGTGATTTGGGTTATTATTGGTTTTTCAATTTATGTAATTGTCTCTGTCGTGGATTATCATTTTTGGATGCGATTTGCTCATATTATCTATGTATTGGGAGTTATTTCTCTGGTACTTGTCTTTTTATGGCCCCAAAAATACGGGGCACAGAGGTGGATAGATTTAGGACTATTTAAAATACAGCCATCCGAATTTGCAAAAATTGTGACCCTGATTCTTGGTGCCAGTATTATGGCGAGGTCGGAAATCGGAAATTTAAAAGACTCTTTTAAGGGAATTTGTAAACTTGGATTTTGCTTTGTCTGTCCAATGTTCTTGATTTTCAAGCAACCTGACTTAGGATCAACATTAGTTTTTCCACCAATAGCATTTTCAATTTTGTACGTCGCCCGCATACCTTATCGGTTTTTTGTTGCTACAGCTCTTCTGTTTGTAGTGATAATTGGTGTGCTGGGTTATGACGTTTTTCGTTATTATCAATATAAATCCGAGAACCCGCATCCAAATGAAGCAATTGTTGCTTATGAGGATACAACTCTCATACCACTCAAGGACTATCAACGTAAACGCATCCTCACTTTTCTAGCACCAGAAGTCATGGACCCAAATGGAATTGGAGCAAATTGGAATCGAATCCAAGCTCTCATTGCTGTTGCCACCGGTGGAATATCTGGCAAAGGCTTGGGTAATGGCATGCAAGCAAAGTTAGGATATCTACCCTCTGCCGTCGCACACAACGATTTTATTTTTGCGGTGCTAGCAGAAGAATCTGGATTTGTAGGAGGAATGACAGCAATTGCTGCATACTTCCTTCTTATCTTTGGTTGTTTAAAGGTAGCTTCCAAGGCGTCCGATCGTTTTGGGGCAATGCTTGCAATAGGAGTTTCTGTCCTATTAATGACCCATGTTTTTATTAACATTGGCATGACAATTGGCATTACTCCAATTACTGGTTTACCGTTGCCTTTTCTTAGTTACGGGGGATCATTTTTGATTTCCTGTTTTATCTTACTTGGGTTGGTTCAGAGTGTTTATCGACACAGAAAGGAATTTAGATGATTAAGAAGCTTAATTTAGCATTCTTACATTTTACTCTGTGGACGATCGGGTTTTCTATCCATCATAAAAATGGCCAGAAATACCAAACGTAGACCTAATTATTCAAAGCGAAGAAGATCCAACAAGAAAGCAGAGAAAAAAAAGCTTGAGGCAGACAAAAATGATCTGACTTTGCCCCCCATGGAGCCTGCACCTATCTCTATTGATAAATGCAAGTTAAGAGAAGAAGCGATAGAGCGAGCTAAAAAACGCCCGATTCGTGAGAGAATACTCGCTTTTTTTCGGAGAGAAACAAAGCAGGATTATAAAGAATTAATTATCAATACTGAGGCTCTTGAGAGGCGAGTGGCCTTAATTGAGAATGGTGTTTTACAGGCCTTTGATGTGGAACGCCTTGACGAAGAGAGAATGGTGGGAGCAATTTTTAAGGGAAAAGTTCAAAACTTAGAACCTGGACTGAAGGCCGCTTTTGTCAACATTGGCCAGGAAAAAAATGCGTTTTTACATTATTGGGATATGCTTCCCGGTGCCAATAACGACCCCTCAATTGAAATCGTTCGAGAAAATAAGAGAAAGACTCCACACAATCGGGTAGAGGCAAAATCCATTCAGGAAATTCCCAAAGTTTTTCCAGTCGGTTCAGAAATTATTGTGCAAATTACCAAAGGGCAGATTGGGAGTAAGGGACCACGAACCACTACCAATCTATCATTAGCAGGTAGGTTTTTAGTTATGATGCCCTATGCAGGACAATGTGGTATATCGCGAAAAATTGATGACAAAGCAGAGAGGAGTCGTTTGAAGCGTATTATCAGCAATCTTTCTCTGCGAGAAGGAATGGGAGTAATTATACGAACAGCCGGCCAGAATAAACCGGAGCGATTTTTCGACCGAGACTTGCACCTTTTACTTCAACAGTGGGATGAAATTGAAGCAAAGATGAAGTCTCAGGATAGCCCGTGCTTTTTATATCAAGAACCGGATTTGATCGGGTTAACGGCACGCGATTTTCTCACAGATGACATTGATCGTGTGCAAATTGACCGAAAAGAGGATTACACAAGACTTATCGAAACGATTCAGCGAATTTCTCCCAAATCAAAATCAAAAGTTACTCATTTTGATGAAGAAATCCCCATTTTCGAACGATTTAATGTGGAGCGTCAAGTTGAGCAGACATTTATGCGACGAGTTTTACTCCCTTCCGGTGGTGAGATAGTAATGGAAGAAACGGAGGCACTGGTATCAATTGATGTAAATACCGGTAGTCATAAAGGAGATAGAAAAGACGGAAAGAATTTCATCTTACAGGCCAATATCGAAGCTGCAGCAGAGGTTTGTCGTCAAATGAGACTGCGAAACTTGGGTGGTTTGGTAATTATTGATTTCATTGATATGAAAAATAAGGGGGACCAAAGAAAGGTTTTCCAAAAAATGAAATCTTCTATGGCGGATGATAAGGCGAAGCATAACATTCTCCCCATCTCTCAATTGGGAATTATGCAAATTACCCGCCAGCGACATGATGAAAGTAATTCAAGTGGAATTTACGAATCGTGCCCTTATTGTTCCGGTCGTGGAATTGTTAAATCTCCCCGGGCAGTCAGTATCGAAATTCAAAGAAAGATTACCAGCGTTGTACGTCGATTAAGGGAAGAAAATATTGAAAAAGAAGCGATTTTAAAAATCTTCCTTCATCCTAGCACTTTACGACGCTTTCGGGGTCCTGATTCAAAATTGATTGATCGAATGGAGCGAAATTATGGATTGAAATTAACTTTTGAGGCAGCAGAAACTTATCATGTAGAAAACTTTAAATTGATTGATGAGTCTACCAATAATGAAATTCGGTAGTTAATATCATGCGTATCCTTGCGGCTTTTGATAAATGCAAGGATTCCCTGTCTGCCCGGGAAATCTGTGCACTTGCTCAAAAAGTAGTTTCCACACAACCTATTAGCCATGAAATTGAGTGTTCCCCATTAACTGATGGCGGGGAAGGATTTGCTCAGTTATTAACCGAGCAAAAAAGTGGATCTTATCATTCAATTTTGGCTTCCGATTCAATTGGGGAGGAAAAAGAAGTAAGAATTGGAATTGTTCCATTTGACAAATTGGAACCCAATCTTCGCGAGTTTGCAGATTTACCGGACCATGGTAACTATGCAGTAATTGAAATGTCTTCAATTGCTGGCTTATCTGACTTACCATCAGAAAAGCGAAATCCATGGTTAACTTCAACGGTTGGGGTAGGGCAGTTACTTGCTGAAGTTGCCTCTTTAAAGGTAAGTGCAATAATTTTAGGGATTGGTGGAAGTGCGACAAATGATATGGGCTTGGGTGCACTGAGAAGTTTAGGGGTTCGGTTTTTAGACCAAGAAAATCAACCTATTTTTTTCCCTAACCCAGAAAGTTGGGGTAGAATACAAACTATTTGCCCTGAGAAACTTGTAACACTCCCATCCATTCGTATTGCCTGCGATGTGACTAATCAATTATTGGGAGAGGGGGGAGCCACCTTTCAATTTGGTCCCCAAAAAGGACTATCTATAAGTCGAAGAGACGAAATGGAAAGCAATATGGATATAATGTCTGCACGGTTGGCGGAAACCTTTGATAAGCCATTGGTTTTTAGGGAGGAAGAAGGAACAGGTGCAGCAGGAGGAATTGGGTATGGCTTAAGCGTCGCATATGATACTAAGTTTGTGCCGGGATTTTCCTTTGTTTCTAAATGGTTTGATTTAGAGAAATCGATTCAAAATGCAGATTTAATTCTAACTGGAGAAGGAAGATTTGATCAAACATCACTAATGGGAAAAGGGCCCTATGAGATCATTCGAATGGCTTCAAGGTATAATAAAAATGTAATTTTATTAGCAGGTTCAGTAGATAGTGACGCGAAGAAGAAATGTATGAATGAATTTTCTAATTTAAAAATCGAGGCATTCGGGAATGATCAATTCACTTTAGAAGAAAATTTACTCAATGCATCCGATTTATTTCAACAAAAATTAAACTACTATTTATCCCTCCATCAGTGAATTCTACTGAATCTCAAGAAGCACAAGAATTACGATTTAAACGTATTCGTCGACTCAAGCGTTGGATGCGTCCACTTCCCAGGCGATCCAATATTCATAACTATCCTGTTTTAAAATGGTTCGCAGAAACAGCTTATAAAAGAGCTTACCTATGGTCATTTAAAGGAAAGGCAATCAAGCCAGCCCTCTTTTGGGGAATGGTAATATCATTTTCTCCCCTAGTGGGTATTCAAATGCTGATTGTATTTTTCCTCGCTCTATTTACCCGTGCTAATCTGCCCGTTATTGTGGCTTTACAATGGATTTCAAATCCTTTCACGATGGGGCCCATTTACTTTGCTGATTATAAGATTGGAAGAATACTTTTAGAGCTAGCTGGATTTAAAAGTAAGAAAAATCCCCTTTTAAGCTCCGAGTACGACTGGTCGAATTTCAAACTCAATGATCTTTGGGAATTGCTCGATACTTTTCCTCCAATGTTTGTAGGTGGAGCAGTGATCGGAGTTTTCTTTGGGGTTATTTCTATTTTTTCCTACAATGTGCTGGCAAAGCTTTACAAGAAGCCGCAAATTACTAAATAATCATTAATTATCAAACCTATTCAAATGAGTAAAAAATCACTGATCTCCGGCATTACACTTTTTAAATTAGTTTTTCTATTTTTATTGGTATGCATCGAATCCTTTGCCAGAGAACCATCTATTCAATTGGGAATTGATTACTTGGAAGAGAGTAAATTTTCCGTTCTTCAAGGAAAGCGAGTTGGTTTATTAACTCACCCGGCAGGAAAAAATGGGAGGGGCGAAAGTACTGTGGATGTTTTTGTTCGCTCATCTGATGTCAACTTAGTCGCTTTATTTGGGCCAGAACATGGTATTTATGGCGACGAAAAAGCGTCTGTTCCAGTAGACGATAAAATAGATCAAAAGACAGGATTGCCTGTTTTTTCTCTGTATGGAAAATTTCGTAAACCCACGAAAAAAATGCTGAGTGAAATTGATAGCTTAGTCGTTGACCTGCAAGATGTCGGGGTTCGTTGCTATACCTATATTAGTTGCATGAGATATGTTATGGAAGCCTGCTTTGAGGAAGGAGTCGAGGTAGTGGTCTTAGATAGACCAAACCCACTGGGAGGGGAAAAGGTTGCCGGACCTTCTATGGATGAAGTTTGTATGAGTTATGTGGGTGCATTTCAAATCCCCTTTGTACATGGGATGACAATCGGTGAATTGGCTTTGTGGTCCAAAAAAGTGTCTGGTGTTCTGAAGACCGAGGAGGTGAATCGCAAAAAAGGAAAATTGGTTATCGTGCCAATGATTGGTTGGACTCGACAAATGACCTGGCCACAAACTGGTCTTTCCTGGCATCCTACTTCACCCAATATCCCAACTTTAGACTCCGTGGCAGGTTACCCTATGACTGGCCTTGGAGCACAAATGGGAAAATTTAAACACGGTATTGGTACGGAACATCCTTTTCGTTTTTTGACTTACGAAGGCAAAAAAGCGTCTGTTCTCAAATCGGAATTAGATCGATTTCAAATTCCTGGACTTTCTTTTCAGGTAAAAACTATAAAAAAAGCAGACGGCGAATCGATTGAAGGAGTTTATATCATAATTAACGATTGGAGCTCCTGGCAACCCACTGCACTTCCCTTTTACATGATGCAACTTTCTGCCTTATGGCAGACGCCTAGCCCATTTACTCAAGCGAGCGAGTCAGAAATCGCACTATTTAATAAACATGTAGGCTCGCAGACCTGGTGGAATGCCTTGGAAAAAGAAGGGGGGCAAGTGAACACTAAGTTATTCCTCGCCGAGTGGAATGCTTATTCCGCACAATTTAAGACTACCGTTAAGCCTTATCTGCTCTATTAAGCAACTTTAACGAGTAAAATCATCAAGCGAGAGCACCCGCATTCCGTGCTTTTGCAATGCTTCTTCTCCTATATCTTCGTCTTCCATGGCCAAGGCTAGTACCGGCTTATTATTAGGCTGGTGAAGAAAGGGGTAGACATAATGGATATTAATTTCTGCGTGAAGTAGCGACTGGGTTATTAAATGAAGGGAGTCTTCATTCTGAATCTCAACCGCTATAATATTCCTTTCGGTAAAACTGATGGAGCGAGATTTTAGAAGTTGTGCAGTTTCCTTCGGGTAATTCGTTACCAGGCGAATAACGGCTGAATCAGTAGTGTCCAGTACTGAAATCGCCAGGGCATGAATGTCCTGTGATTTTAACATGCCAAGAAAGTCGTTTAGCCAACCGACTTTATTTTCGGCATAAATAACAAATTGCCTAATAGTTTCTTTTCCTGGGTTACGCAGGGTTGATGGGGAGTGATCAGATAAGTCCATAGATAGAGTAAAGTTGAAAGCAGATTCAGAAGGTTAAACAATTTATCTCTTTCCTCGCAAGCAATTTGAAAAGCGTTCAAAATAGTAAGCTTGCCTACTTACAGGTAAAAAGTAGAAAATGTCGAAAATATCCAATGCACTACATTCCTAAAATTCTTCTTTTAATTCATCTATTGTTTGTACCCATTTTACTTTCTGGAAATGAAGGAAGCAAATGGATGGAGTCAGACTTAAAAAACTTAGAGTCGAGTGCTCAAGATGGAGACTCCTATGCCCAGGCATTTTTGGCTCTTTGTTATATTCACGGGGATAAAGGCTTAGAAATTTCTTTTGATAAAGCGAGCTATTGGGCAAATTTATCCACAGAAACTAATCATTGGCTCGGTCTTTTCACGATCGGTTATCTACATCGGTTTCCACCTCTCGGGCCCAATGCAGAAAAAGTGAATAGCTACTATAATAATGTCTTTAAAGACCCGGATGGTATGGTGGTAAAAAATGCAAATGCTGGTGACCCAATCGCATCTTATGTACTCGCGGAGATATTTACAGCGGAAGAGGTGGAACCCAATCTAAGTGCAGACCTACAATTTGCAGCGAAACACTATGCGAGTGCATCAATAGTAGGCTATGGTCCCGCTTCGGTGCAACATGCTTTACTTAAACTTCATGCCAATGCAATTGGAGGTCAAAATATTAATATTGGAAAAGACTTACCTGGAGGTGTTTCGATTCTTGAAGAAGTTGCCAAAAAGCAACTTCCTGCAGCTCATCACTTTTTAGGGAGGTGCTATTTTAAAGGAATTGGGGTTGAGGAGGACTACAAAATGGCCTTAGTTCACTTTCAAGCTGCCGCCGACCGTGGGTATACCACTTCTCAATTAATTGTGGCCCATTTTTATGCCTACGGTCTGACTGGACCTGCAAAGATTGATCTCGCACTTCGCTATGCGAATTTGGCTCTTCTGCAAGATCGAGAAAATGCCTCGGAAAAAATTTATGAATACGAACAACTTTTGGCGAACCAAACGACTGGAAATACTCAATCTTTAATGCAGCAGTCTGATAATTCGGTTCCTTCACCTACTAATCCCTCCTATAATGAACCGCCTCCTTTACCTCCGGATCCTTCGATAATTAGCACAGCTGAAACTGCAACTACTGAATTTAAACCGACTCTTAACCGATTGCCCTCGATTTATGATAATGTGAAATCTGATAATCAACCTTCTGTTTTGCCTAAGCCGCCAGAATTACCAGATTCCTCTTTTTCACCTTCTCCAACTCAACTGAAACCTACATCAAGATTACGATCGTCCAATATTCCTAACGATGATTTGGAAATGGCGAAGAAGTATTATTTTGGGCGCGGTGTAAGTGTTGATCCGAGTCGTGCCTATCCATTATTTCTTCAGTCTGCTAATCGTGGAAATCCAGAATCTGCTCGCTACCTAGGCATTATGTATTTACGGGGCAAAGGAGTTCAAAAAGATACCCAAAAATCACTTGAATGGTTTTCCCGAGCTGCTCAAGGTGGAGACGAAATTGCGAAAAAGAACTTGAAAACTTTACAGCTTATGAATGCACATAAGTAAACCTCTTATTCTACAAAATTTATTCTCATTGCATTGCAACTGATAAAAGTTTATCAAAATATTATTAGGAGAGATGGCAGAGTGGTCGAATGCGCTGGTTTGCTAAACCGGTGAGGGGCTAATAGTCCCTCCACGGGTTCGAATCCCGTTCTCTCCGCCAATTTAATTTAGGTTTTAATCACTATAAAGCCTCCTAAATCTTAATTCTTTGGCAATTTTCCAATGTTGCCCTTAATCATATTGTTTATTTACAGTAGATAATGAAATTTTTGATTTATCCTTTTTTTGTTTTCACTTGTCTACTTGTCGTTGGATCTTGTACGCAGGTTGAATACACCCGTTCGGTGGGTAATCAATCTAGAGAAAACATTGCGGAACCCCAAGCAGTCCAATTGGAAAAGCCAGAGTATAAGGTTGTCTATCGAAAAAGTAATTTGGAGGCTTTATCTTTAGGGAGAAATAGAATTGAAATTCAGGAACTAATGGGAGAACCGGACGGTAAAAGCTTAGATGGAGGAAATGGTTATCTTTGGGATTATCGAAGACCAGTATTTGATGAAACAACCGACGAAGTGTATGGGTGGAGTTTAATTTCCTTTAAGTTTCTCAAAGGACTTTGTGCTTATGTAAATATTAGACTAGAGCAATTGCCTCCTGAGCTTTTACAGGAACAAAACACCAAGAAAATATTTAAATTTTGATTTCCGAAAAATTAATCAAACAAGTTGAATTCTTGTTCGATCAATTTTAATTAAGGCAGGCGAACTATTGTAATCCCTTTTTTTAAACCTGCTGGTTTAAAGAGTTTGCCCTTAGGGTCGGTAATCTTAAGCGACTCCCCTGATGAACATGTGATAGTGAGTGGACCATTATGATTTATGGGGATTTTGTCCCCTGCCATTAAGCTTACCCATTGTAACTCATTACCGAATTTATCTTGTATTAAAACCCAAATAGTACCAATCGCTTCAATGCTATAAAGATTGTCATAGGGGCGAGACTGCTTTGAGGCTGAATTCTTTTTTGAGTAGTCCCGAGCTCTTGTTTTTTCTCTATTTTCGTAGTTTCTACCGTACGGGTCTGGCGAAGGTGGTGGGGAATAAGTACCAGTTTGACTTCCTTGTGGAAACGGTGAGTCCGGATAGGGTGGGGGAGCATCAGGCAATGCAGTGGGGGAACTTCCCCAGCAACCTAGTAACAAGAAAAAAATAAAAGGAAGTCCAAAAACAGATACGAATTGTAAGCAAACTTTTGTTTTCACTGTAGTAAAATTATTTGAGCAAAGATTGGGCAATGATTAATAGGTATCACTTGCAAATCTCGATACAACCTTAAAATAAATTTTCGATTTTATGAAGTTAATCAAACCAAGATTCGACTTGGTTAAATACTTTATATTCAGGACTACTCAAAGCAGGAGGAATAGTGGTAGGATAAATGAGCAATTCATTCGTTTTAAGCTTTGCTACGATAAGGCTTCCGTCGGGTGAAAATGCGCAATCAACAAACGGAGAAATAAGTTGATCTCCAAGAGTAGAGATCCACTGACCCGTTTCAAAACACCACAATCGCAGGGCTCCATCAAGTGTTGTCAGTACGAGCTTTTTATCGGGGGAAAGTCGATATCCTTTTTTTGAAAAGTCAGGTTCAACAGGAGCGTCAAGATCTGTGAGGAAGTCTGGCAGTTGTTTTGAATAGGGCTCAGTTTTATCGGCTAAAGCAAAGAAGAAATCGGGAGATTGTTTGAATCCTTTCGTTTCGTCCTGAATACAAATATTATTAATGATGGGAGTCTTTCTAACTGAACAAATTCCTTCACTTGTCGAGAAAATGATTCTTTTTCCATAGGGGGAGAATGAAAAATCAATAATGTTTTTCAGGTTTAATTTTACAATCTGATAAACCAGTCCGCGGCTAGTTTCGGTAAACAGCAACATTCCCGATTGCGTGACAGAGACAAAAGATTCCTCATTCGGAAAAAATCGGCTTTTCACGCATCCAATATACGGAAATGGGTTTAACTTAATTTCCTTTCCGTTATGAGCATTAAATAATTTGGGAAGCACGCCCAACCCGGATGTCAGAATTCTCGACCCATCAGAATTGTATTCGAGGAAATCGAAACTGGTATTGTGATCGGTTCCGTAGACCGACCATTTTTTATCTGCTTTGGGCAGGCGGTAAGTATGCAATTTACCATCCAACCCAGAAGTCGAAAAACTCCGACCGTTCGGAGCAAATACCGAACTGGTTACCGCGAAGGTATGCTGCGTGAGCTTATGTTTTAATTTCAGTGATTTTCCATCAAACAAGTACACCTCTCCATTTGCACACCCCGCAAGGATCCACTGCTTATCTGTGGTTGCATCAATACTGGTAATCGATGAATTGAGGTCGGCAATTTGCTCCAACGGTCGACCTGAAAAATCGGTAATTCCTACTACTCCATCACTCGAACCGGTAATGAATTCATTTCCAAATGCCCGGGTGATTGCCTTGGGTGAGGATAGCATACCCGGACTTCCCATCAAAAAAGTTTTTGGTAAAATAGGGAGAAGAGTAAGTTTGAATTGATCGAAGCCTATAGTCTTATTGGAAAATTCATTTCTGGTTGAATTTCCTTCGTAATTAAGAATCGGACCTAGAACGATACGGAATCCACGGTCACCCTGTACAATTGAAGGTGCATTCGCTCCCCGATAAGCTGAACGACAACGGTCAGCCTTTACATCGTAACAACCGCCGCGTAAGGTTTTCCAATTTCCGGTGGTAGAGAAAGGATTAATTTCCCCCGAAACTCGTTGTTCAAGCATATTTACCTTTTCACTCTGTGTTGAGTCGAGACACCATTCCCAAACATTTCCATGCATGTCATAAAGTCCAAGTGAATTTGGAAGCTTTTGTTTAACTGGATGAATCTTATTTCCGGAATTACCGGCAAACCAGCCGTATTGATCAAGGTGTTTTTCACTGAGTTCCACATCGTGGTTCATTGGTCCTACTATACTTTCACAGTAGGGGCCATCGCTGCCGGCACGGCAGGCATGTTCCCACTCGGTCTCTGTGGGCAATCTCCAAATATACCCCGTGGGCGGTTTTTGTTGTTTATTTAATTCTTTGCAAAATTTTTGTGCGTCGAACCATGAACATACCACGGGGAATGAACTATTTTTGTCGAGACTTGGATTTTTAGATGTGACAATTTCGTATTGTTCCTGAGTGATTTCTGTTTGCCCGATCCAGTAGGGATTCGAGAGAGTAACGGCGCGTTGTGCCTCATTGGAAAAACGACCCACTTCATTGGGGAATTTCGCGGGATCGGAGAAAGAACCTGAAGCCAACTTTGCATGCCCGCTCCACAAGGCATATTCTCCTTCTTTACACAGAGTAAGAACCGTATCTTCATTACCTGCGAAGGATGCGGAAAAAAGCCCTTTCTCTGGATGTGGGGAAAAACTTAGGATTTCTTTGGACTGCATGCATTTGGCGAGAAACGAAAGTCTTGACCAATACCAGGATCGTAAGTCTTTGGGTTGGGAATCCAGAATGGAAAGGGCCAGTTCCGGGTTTTGTTTATTGAGGGCTTTTTGGGCTTCATCAATTTTACCTAAGTAGTTACGCAGTCTAAGTAAATGTTGATTACATTTCATTTGTTGAACAGTATCCAGAGAAATCTTGAATTTTCCAAAATCTGGATGAACAGCATGTAAAGTCTCCTTTGAAATGGATAAAATATTACAACTTATCTGACCGAGAGATTGAGTAAGCAAAATTTGCTCTTTCGATTTTTCGGCTTGGGGCAGGAGAGATTCCTTATTGAAATGAACACTTTGAACACGGCTTAAGGGAAGACTGAATACCCCTCTTTTTGTACCGAGAGAAAAGGCATTTTCTTCTCCTGAAATTGAATTCAAAATCGTGGAGTCACCGTTCGTGAAGACAATATAATTTGAATTTTTGGGAGCAGGCATCTCCTTTTCCTTTGAAGGGAAAAAGGAACCATTCCAACCGGCAATATTTACTTCCTTTAGCCGGATATATGAATTTCCACCCTGATTGATAAAAAGAATCCCATCTCCATCGGGTTGGAAATCTTCAGTTGAATCCTTCCAATGGGCCACCTGTTTCCCATTGATGAAAATGATAAATTCTTTTTTTCCACGGTGTGCCAGTAATGAAATGTTTACTTTCTTTTGATTAATCATTTCCTGGACTATTAATGAGCCTAACGTTTCTCTGATTATTCGGCCTTTTATCCTCTTGTTTGCCTGTAGATTAATCCTGTTATTTGAAAAAGAGAGATGGTAGCCAACATTTCCATAACTTGACCCATCAGAATCGGAAAAAATTCTTAAGGCTAGATAAAAAGACCGTTCCCATTCCGCATCAAATTCGATTTCGATGACATCTTTTCTGGGTAGTGACTTGCCGGTACTACCTGAAAATATGGATACAAAATCCCCATCTTCATAGGACCATGATTTACTATTACTTTTCTTCCATTTTTCCATTCCCATTGAAGGATCGAAAAGAGATTCATGGGTAGTGGGAAGAAATTCCAATTTTTGAATAGCATCAATTGGGGCCTTGATCGGATCGGAGAACCCCGTCTCTACTAGCAGGTGATTTTTGGTTAATTCAATAAAATTACATTTCAACTTATCTCCGTTTTTGAAGTATAACCGTAGTGCCTTTTCTTTTTTGGATATCACTTTTTTAGGAGGACTAGACCGATTAAAAAAAATGTTTGAAACTGATTTATAATCAAAATTAATTTCTCCCGAAATTGATTTATTTTGCCAAAATAAATTTTGCTCGGCATCGAGTCTAATTAAATATCCAGTGAGCTCGGAATCATCAGAGAGGCGAATTTTTTCTTCTCCAATTCGATTGATCTTTTTTTGTTCTGTTTGATTGGAGTCAGTAGGTAAAAGGAAGTGGTCCGAGGTAACTGGGTCGAGTGCAAATAATTGAACGATTCCAATCCAAAAACAAAAAATTAAAAAAGGAGTGATCTGCAGGTTCATCTTTCGTAAATGGGAAGATAGCGATAATTCAAGGCGAGGGAAAGAAGTGCTGCGGTAGTGGCGAATGTCTTTCCGTAATTCCCATTCCATGAACCGTTCTCTGTTTGTGTGGACTGAAGCAGTTTGAAGTTTTGAGAATTCCATGAGTTCCACATGGATGGGCTCGCCCTGAACATTGCTTGTGAGGTGTAATAAAGGCTGTAGTATTTGTGACCCTGGTCCCCGAACGGTGAATTTTTCTTGAGGTAATCGACCGAATTGCGGTATGCATCCGTATTGGTGTCCTTGGCCAAGGATAAAATGAGTGAGCCAATGGCTGATCGGGGCAGATTGGCCCCACTTGCAGTCGTGTATCCAAAGCCACCGTTTGAATCCTGACAGGAGAGCAGGAAGGCCTTCCCCTTATCAATGGACTCTTCGGGTACTTTTATTCCTGCATTTCGGGCCGCAAATAAAGCTACCAACTGAGCACCCGAAACGGTAGTGTCTGCATCCTGGCTTTCAGGACTGTATCTCCAGCCTCCTTTTGAGTTAGATTTTTGAGAGGAAATGATTAACTTGGTCGCTTTTTCGAGAGCAGGTCCAAGCCTGAGATCATTGGTGAGCCCATAAGCTTCCGCCAATGCAAGAGTGGCAAATCCGTGATTATACATGGAGTTGCCTATGTAACCAGTTTTCTGATTCTGATCTTTGAGTAGGGCATCCATGGCTCTTTTGACATGAATGCGGTAGGGTCCAAACTCCGGATCATCACCGCGGGCTAGAAAGGCGAGGATCGCCATTCCTACCACTCCTGGTTGGGAACCATAGGAACTGTCCGTCCAGTAACCTCTCTCTTCTTGGCTTTCGGCTAGAAACTCAAGACCTTTTCGGTATGTTTCGTCAATCTCTCGAACGAGTAAATCATTTGATTGTTCGAAAAGGTCCTGTCCGACCAGTGGGCAGAACAGCGAGGAATAAATGAGTAGTAAAAGCGAAAGTTTTCTCTTCATTCTTCTATACTCCTAAAATAATTTTCCATAATTTTTTTGAACTCAGGGGGAGGGGATTGGGACATCCCACCGCTTTTCTTAGATTTCCGGGAGTCTTTAGGTAAGTTTAGGACTTCACCTGCGTTTTCACCAAGTTCGCGGTCACTCGTTCCTCCTTGGTTCGAACCTCCTCCTGATTTTCCGGCCGTCATGACCGGGGCTTTTCCTTCACCTCCCTGTCCTAGTTGCTGCATTAGGAACTGCATCGCCGTTATGCTGAGTCCCTGAGTACTCGATTGTGGGGAGTTGTTCGTCTCCAAAATTAGGTTGATTAGGTCGGTTATGATCTCCTTGGATTGAGTTTGGGCTTTTTGTGTTATTTCTCCTGCTTCGCCTTTTTTTAACCCGATAGCCGATTCGGACATTGCGGTATGGGTATCGTCAAATAGGGGATTGAGACTTTCCTCGGCGAGCTCGATTTGAACATCGGTCAGATCAAGCATGAGTTCTAGCTGTTGATCGTTGAGGGTATTTGTCCAGTTTTCACGCTTTGCTTTAAAGTTACCGCTGTCAACGACTTGAGTCTTCTTAATAATATCTCCTTGACCATCGCGGATTCTCAAAAGAGCGAGGATTTGTTCTGTGATTTCTTTTCCCATTCCCTCTCCTTGGCCTTGCCCCGAGCCGCTCCCCGACGGAGAGATTTGTGCATCGAGCATGTCTGCCCACACTTTGAATTTCTCTTCCCATAATTCGAGGGCGTCCATAGCCTCGAAAGCTACATTGCGTTCAATTTTGTGCGAGACCATCAGTAATCCACTTTCTGTCTTTTCTTTGTCCATCAGTTTGCTTACTTCTCCATAAACCTCCGTGCCCGTTCTTTCATGAAACCGGCTAATTTCTTCTGTCTTTTCTTTCTCCATCAGTTTGCTTACTTCTCCATAAACCTCTGTGCCCGTTCTTTCATGAAACCGGCTAATTTCCTTTTGAATTTCTCCCGCTTCCAAATGGGTATCGAATTGGAGCATTTCCATCCGGTCTTTTTCTTTTGAAACCTTTGGTGTTAGTAGTTCAATATTTGCTCCAATGGATGCGGGTAGAATTTTGAGTATTCCCTTGGTCAAGTTCTTTTCGGTCTGTTCCACCTTTCGAAGGCGTTGGGCAAAATTGAGTGCTTCGAGCCTGTCGAGTTGTTCCGAACTGTCAGCCAGTATTTCCTGAAGTTCGCTAATCGCTTCGCGTTCGAGTTGTTCGGCTTCGGCGAGTGATTCCGAGGCCGAGGAGGGATTGGATACTTGGGCCAGGTTCATTTTTGAACTGGCGGGACTCATCTTAGTGGAGGCGACGCCTTTCATCTTTTCAAGAGTTTCTCCAAAATCCTCCAGGGCTTCCTGATCAAAGACCGGATTTCTTGCTGCCTCCTCTAGCACCTTCATTCCTTCTTCCGCATTATTTCTTAGGTTGCGTGAATTCGTTCTTTGCATGTCGGCTAATTTTGAAAGTTTTTGCTCCGTCTTCGGATCGAATGATTCTTTACTGTCTTCCACCAACTCTTCGATTTCGATTGTTTCCATCAGTAGGCTTTCCTGTTCACGAGCAATTTCGGAAGTGCGTGAAATAATTGCCTCCATATTTTCCCGAATGAGTTGGGCATGCTTTTCGGGACCTACGACGAAAAACCTTACTGTTCGGGACGAGCTCAATTCCCGACCTGGCATCCGGTCGAGGACTTGCGCACTGAATTCTGCGATATCTCCGTCTTGGAGTGTAAAGAGTCTTGGATCGAAGGGGAAATTAAAGTTGGTTACGGTAAGGTTACTTTCTTTTTCAGTTTGGACATAAAGTGTGCTTTCGATGAGGAGGTCATTCCCACGGATGGCTTTCATTTTTAGGCGACTCTCGGCTACCCCGAAGTCGTCCTTTGCCATGATCTCCAGGGTCTTGGTCTCGAACAGGAGGATGGAAGATTCGGGTGGTAATTTACTGATATTAACGGTTGGAGGAGCATCTGGCAGAGCAAGTAAATCAATGAAGTGATTTTGTTTTGGTTTGAGACCAAACTGATCAATGAAGCCAATTTCCACCGATTGGTCCTCCTCCACATCGTTCAATCGAATGAGGAACGAATCCTTACTTTTTTCCGAGTCAAGCGGACCGGTGTCGGAGGAAGCAGTGACATTCGAGAGTTCCCGGTCCGTTTGACCTTTGATAATCAAATCGGAACCAATGGGGAAGGAGACTAATTTCGTAAATGCATCGGTTCTATAATCGGAGAGGGCGAGGTATTGAGGATAAGAAACTGTTGCCTGGGATACTACTATGCTTGGCCGTGCAAGAGGAACCAAGGTTATTTCACCTCTGTAGTCTCCGGCCGTGAGTTTTAATCTCCTCGTTTTTTGCTGGCCCGGTATGAGGAATTTATAAAGATTATCCTTCCTGTCGGCCTTGAGGATAAGAGCATTGGCACCATTCAGTTGAATTTCCTCGGGTTTTTTTTCTGAATCATCGGCCAAGGTAAGCCGAAGGGTGCTTGTTTCACCTTTTGCGATATAAAGAGTTGAGGGAACCTCGGAAAATCGAGTGAGGGTCTTACGCTGGAGGTTTGACCAGGGAGAGGCCCATCGCATTGAGGCGTTTAGGGCTAGTCCGGGGTAAGTATAGAAGCAGGCGAGTGTGGCGAACAGGCAAAGTATTGCCGCAACGCCGGCACGTCTAACTGGCTGTCGGTCAAAGGTCTCCGAAAGGGATAGGTGCGAGATCTCTTTTTCGACCCGTTGAAGGGCGGCTTTATAAAGAGATTCGGAATAGTGGGGGGAATCTGTATTCCTTTTTTCCGCCAATTCAATGATCCCTAAAAAACGATCGCCCGGTCCACCGAACTTCGCTCTCACTTGCCTCGCGAGCCATTGGGGGGAAGTGGATTTCAAAAAGGCATTTCTACGGATCATCCAGGCGAATAAAATCGCCCCAAGCCATCCCGAACAACTTACTAGTAATCGAACCCCAATGGGGGTATCCCATAACCGGTCTGAAATAAAAAGACCCAACCAGGATATGCAGAGAGAAACCAGTAAAAGAGATCCGAACTTGATCGAAAAGATTTTACGGGAGAGCTTTTTCAGGTTGGTAAGAGATTCAATCAGGGATGAGGGCAGGGAGTCATCTCTCATTGCTTGAGGTAATTCTCTACTTTGTCGGTTCAATTCATTCATCTTGTTAAATCATCCCTGCCAGTTTGCGCCCCGTCCAGTAAATTACTAGTAATCCAAAGAGAAAAAGTCCCCACGCGGTATCGGTACGAAGCCTATGGATTTGAATTACGGCTTGGGGGGCGGGAAGAAAGGAAAGTGCTTGGGTTACCTCCTCATACTCTTGATAGTTTACAGATTTCCCTCCCGTTAATCGGGCTAGCTGGAGTAAGTCGCGTGAGACTACCGGTTGACCTAGTTTCTCTTTCATTTGCCTTTCAACTTTAAGGGTCATGCCTAACTCTCTTTCTGCAGGGAAAGTCTTGACCTCCATGCGAAGATCTCCTGGTTCCCGGGCCTTGAAGGAGGTGAGATATACGCCCGGTCCTTCTTCGTCAGCTGTGAAGCGAAGGCTTTCTCTTTGTCCCCTCGGATGAATAATTACACCGTCTACCTCACCATCCTCCAAAGGAAAACCGGCTTTATCCAAGACAATACAGCGGACAAAAACATTTTCTCCGGACTTTGGCCTCTCCGGATCGGGGATCAAACGAATGCCTTCTTTTTCTGCCAAATATCTCCCGTGGGCCATCCAACGTACGACTTGGCTCCAGAAACGGTAGTGGTATTTGTCTTCGACTCCCCGTCTCCATCGCCACGCTCCGTCACTGCCGAGAAAGAGAGTTTTTCCGGCTCCGGCATAGCGGATGGCCAGGGTGGGCATACGTCCCCAGTCGTTACGGAAATTGGAATGAACGGCCAACACCTCGGAGCCTGGTCTACTTTTACTTACTATGGCAGACCAATGAAACCCGGGAAGTCTATCCCAAAATTGCCGGTCCGGTTCTCCAGCTCCTCGGAGGTTGGTTAGCCAGTGATCTTTGCCGCGTGCCGTCAGCTCCAACTTCGATTGGTTCGAGGTTCCGAGACCAGTGGGTTTTTGAGGGTCGTACACGATGGGCAAAAGATCGGATATCGGAGAATTAGTGAGGGTCAATTGCCTTCCTCTGCGCCCAGGAAGGAAAACCAATCCGGAAGCTTGTAGACGAATGAGTTCGTCCAGGTTTTGACATTGTTCCTCGCTAAGTTCGTTTTCACCCAGTCCCACATCGCCGAGAAAAACGACATCGAATGAAGCGAGTTCATCTTTGGTGTTCGGGAAACCGGGGAGATATCCCTTTCCTTCTCCCGGGGCAATACCGGGATGAAAAAGAACGCATTTCATGTCAATCCCTGGATCCCTGTCCAGAGCGTTGCGTAAAAAACGATATTCCCAACGGGGGAAAGAATCTACGATAAGAGCTTTGATTATCTTGTTTTCAACCCGAGTGGAAAGTATCCTTTCGTTATTTCCCGGTAAGCTTTCACCTTGAACCTCTTGCACTGAGACTTTTAGCTCATAATTTCCTTCGTTTGGAGGCATCCACGAAATGCTCCCGGCGGTGTCTTCGGAAGCACGGATTAGCAAGGGTTTCTGAGTTACTAGTTTGTCGTTTGCGAACAGCCTGAGGATTGTTTCACGTCGATTTTCGAAGGTGTTGCTGACTCGATAATTAATGGTAATTTTTTCATCCTGCAAGGCAAAGGAGGGGGCAAATGCATCATCAAGTGAAAGATCGGGTAGCGGTTTGGGAGCACCGATTTGTATACTGTATACCGGAACCGAAGCCGCCCGGCATTTTCCGGCCAACGAAAGAATGGAGGGCCCGGTATTTGAGTCTCCATCCGAAAGAAAAAGAATCGCCTTAAGGTGATCACCGTCTTCTAAGGATTCTTCAAGTGCGAGGGCGAGATCAGTAGCACCGGTACCTTCTCCGGATGAAAATGGGGTTAGGGTTACGGTTGCGTTCTGCTCGAGACTTTTTCTCCATTTCGAATCAATGGCTTTGCGTGCCCATTCAATCCGTGATCCGATGGAACCGTTTGAGTCTATGGTGTCGAGGGTACTCATACTTTCCGATACATCGAGCAGGCAGATGATTTCAGGAGGGTCCTGCTTTTCCTGTTTATTCACTTTTTCAGGGTTGAACAGGGTAATTAGGATCAGGGCCACGATCAAGAAACGAAAGATTTCAAGAGCCAGAATACTTTTCTTTTTTCCAGAACGATTCCAAGTACGCCAAGACAGAAATATGCTGAGAGACAAGACAAATAGAACGAGCAAAAGGTCGAACCAATCCCAAGTAAGTCGCCAGTCCAAAAATTCAAGCATTGATCGAAATGGCCTTGTTTTCATGGGCCAATGCCGGTTGACCTAACAATGCCTCCCCCAAAAGCAGGATGAGGCAAAGGGTCAGAAAAAAGGACCAGGCTTCCGACCGGTCATTTGAAGCGGAGGAAGACTCGTCTTCTAACAGGCGGGGGGAAATATTCGGGAGTTTCTCGAGGATTTGTTCTACTGTCAGGAATAAGGTGTCATTTTCGCTCTTGGGACGGTTGATCGCAGTGAGCCTTCCATTAACCCTGTAGATTCCCGCATGGAGATAGGGAACCTTGTCTTTTGCATCTCCAATCGGTTCAAATAAAATAGATTCTTTAGATTCCTTCTCTCCGCAGAACCACGATTGGATAAAGGAGTTGGAGGAGGAGGACTCCTCGATCAGTCGCTGTAGGGCAGGGACGAGGACATAGCCATCGGACATACTCGACCAACTATCTAGAGGAAGGGTTGAAAAGAAATAGACAATCCCTTTCCCGAGAGTCAGACAGGAGAGGAAAGGCTTGCCATCGGAATAGTAGGCCAGGGTCTCTCCTTGTTGGGGAGTTCTGCGTCTTTTGATTGCAAGGCGGTCGAGGGGTAGCCGGTTGCCGTCCGATGAATTGGTAAGGAGTCCAGAATCTTCCCTCCAGTTGCTGACTTGAAAAATTTCATCTTCCAACTTTTCCTCCAGGGAATTCCAGGAAAGTAATTTGGAACCATCCGAACTTGTTACCTCGGGTGGAAAAAGAACAAGGCTTCCTCCCTTAATGACAAATTCCTCGAGTACTGTCTCCACCTTCGAATTGATTTCCCCTTGATGAATGAGAATCTTTCTGGAAAGTAAGTCCTTCTCTCCGAAACCGCTTAAGGGGAGAGGATCAGGGAGTTCACCTTGTTCGGTTTGAGATGCCGAACGAAGAATTAGGCTGGTTCTTGGATTGGAAGCCCGTACCGCAACCTGCGGTGGTTCGGTAGAGCCATAGGTGAGATAGCAGATGTTGTCAGATTGGCAAAAATCGTCTGGACTGAGGATTGAAATCCATCCTTCCTCCGGTTCATTTTTAAGGTCAAAGGTAGGGCGCCACAGTACGCTTTGGGATACCAATTCAACTTCCAGTAGATCGGATTTACCATTCATTCGGGTAGTCAATCGAACTTCCTCTTTTCCTCGTCCTTTTTTCCGCAAGTTCAAGACTGGTTCAACCTTGTTGGGCATTCGATTAACTTGATCTACTGTCACACTGAAGTTGTAGGGTGGTGGGTCTGCCATGTTCAGAAAAGTCAGTTTCCAAAAATCCTTCTTTTCAGAAAGTGTCCGATTTATTTTTCTCATGATATCGGCATTCCGCTCAAGCTCCCAGTTACTGCTTTGCATGTCGGAGACTACGAGAATCTCGGCTGTTCCAACTCCTGATTCCTTTAACCAATCCAAGGTCTTCGAGAGGGTACCGGGCAGATCGGCCGCTGTATCGGTCGGTCCAAAAAACCGCTGGAGGGCTTCGTCTTTGAAGGAATCAGCACGATCAATAAAAAAAGGTTCCTCCAGTGCGGAGTCGAGAACCACAAGGCGGCTTTCTGTCCATGGTCTTGCGAAGGATTGAAAGGCTTCGAGTGCTTTCTGTCTTTTGGTCAGGGAATCTTTATCCGTAGTTGTTTCCATACTCGCGGATCTGTCGAGAACTAGGACAAGTACTTCCGGGCTGCCATTGGAAAGGGAGAAAAGGGAGTCACCTCCCGTCATAGGTCGAGCGATCATGAAAGCGAGGGCTGCTAAGGCCAGTACTCTTACAAGAAGGATGAGCCATCTTTTCAGTTTCGATAGACGCGAAGAACTCTTTCGGGCTTGGAAAAGGAAGCGGGTGGCTGCCCAAGGCACGGTTCGGTGTCTGAGAAGATTCAGGAGATGAATGATTATCGGGGCTAAAGCCAATAAGAGCCCAAGGAGGGCAATTGGTTGAAGGAAAGTCATGCTGTCTTGCCACTAATACGGTGGGCCGAAAAATTATCAATTACTGTAACCATTGGACTGTCCGTGTGAACTTGGTGATAGCGGGCCTGAGATTCCAGGCAACCCTTTTCAAGTTGATCGACATGAGCGTTTAAACGGGCGAGATATTCCTCCCGGATAACAGTCGGTTCGGTAATAAGGGAACCTCCTCCCTCCATGTCCACAAATCGGGTGGGTCGGTCAAAGGTAAAGTTAAGTTCCTGGGGATCGAATACATGAAAGAGCACTACCTCGTGCTTGCGGTCTCGAAGATGGAGGACAGCATCGATAATTTCTTCTGGTTCATCAAGCATATCGGAAACCACGAAGATCGTGGCACGCATCCGTACGGTCTCGGCAATCTCATGAAGTGATGCAGCCAGGCGAGTTTCGCCTTTTGGTTTGAGGGGACCAATAATTTCCAGGATTTCCTGAATTTGAGAAGGGTTTCTTTTGGCGGGTAAAACCTGGGTTTTTCGGTCTCGGATAGTGTGTAGTCCCACCGCATCTCCCTGACCGACATAAAGGTATGCGAGTGTGCTTAGCAGTTTTTTTGAAAATTCAAATTTGCTTATGCTATCCCCGAAATTCATCGAACCGCTGCAGTCGAGAGCAAAGTGAGCTCTCAGGTTTGTTTCGGCTTCGTACTCCTTGAGATAATAACGATCGGTCCTGGCAAACACCCGCCAGTCCATCCTTTTTGGATCCTCTCCCTCGGTGTACTCCCGATACTCTGCAAATTCTACGCTGGATCCTTTATGGGGACTTCGATGGTGTCCGGATATACTTCCCTCCATGGAGAAGGGCGTAAGTAGTGGTTCTCCGGAAATCCGGGAGAGAGAATCTTGATCGACGTAATGAGAGTAGCTCTTTTTGCGTCTTCCCATCCTTTATCTTTGTTCTTTTCTTGCGTCTTCGATTAATCGGGCCACTACTTCTGTACTGTTCATACCTTCGGAACGGGCATGGAAATTAGTAAGAATCCGGTGAGAAAGAACGGGGTTGGCCACTTTTTCGACATCCTCCATGGAGGTCATATAATTGCCCTCGAGGACGGCCCGTGCCTTTGCTCCCTTTACTAGATACTGAACGGCTCGTGGTCCGGCACCCCATTGAACCAACTTCTTTAACCAGGCTGGAGATTCATCGGAGTTGGGTCTCGTTCTGCGAACCAAGTCGACTGCCAGTTCGTGGACATGATCGGGTACGGGGACGCGCTCAACAAGTTGCTGGAATTCCTTGAGTTTCTTACCAGAAATGATCTTCTTAAGCTTGGGTAGGGACCCAATAGTGGTGTGCTTGGCGATTGCTATTTCTTCATTTCTAGTCGGGTAATCCATTTGAATAAGAAACATGAAACGGTCCAATTGGGCTTCGGGAAGTGGGTATGTTCCTTCTTGTTCGATTGGGTTTTGGGTGGCGAGAACGAAGAAGGGTTCTTGGAGTTGATGATTGGTTCCCGCAACGGTAACTCTTTTCTCCTGCATTGCCTCCAGTAACGCAGACTGAGTCTTGGGGGGCGTTCTGTTAATCTCGTCCGCGAGGATTACATTGGCAAAAATGGGACCCTTGATGAATGCAAATTCCCTTCCTTCTCCCTCTTTTTTATTTTGTAGAATCTCGGTGCCGGTAACATCAGAGGGCATAAGGTCGGGAGTAAATTGAATCCGTCCAAAAGATAATGAAGTTACCTGGGCAATGGAATTAACGAGAAGGGTTTTGGCTAAACCGGGCACTCCCATAAGAAGTGAATGTCCCTTGGAAAGCATGCAAAGAAAGATCCGTTCAATAGCATCTTCTTGCCCAATAATGACTTTACCAAGCTCGTTTTTGATTGCAGAGAAAGTATCTTTTAGGTCGCTGATTGATTGAACATCATTTTCAGAAAGTACCTCAGTTTTTTTATTGGGTGGAGTTTTGCTTACCATAGATTTGTTTTTTTCATGTGTCTAATTGAAGATTAATTCTCTGGGTCAAAAGTAATGACAATATTTGATTATTTGTAGATTTGTATGATTTGGATTCAAATTATTAAAACTATGATCTAAAAGCTATTCGATTCAATAGGTATTGATCAACAGGAATGGTCAGTTTTACATAGATAAATTTCTTTTGTTAAAAATGATAAATGTATCGTAATTGGGAATCAATATATGAGAATGAACTCGTTCAATTTGCCGTGTAACCTACAAAATTCATATTGATTTGGGCCGCCCGTGTTCGATCTTTGCAATGATAGTCTAGTCAGAACGACAAAATACCTTAAATTTTTCGACTGTTAGCATTCAATATAAAACCAACCTGTTTTCAAAAAAAGGATTGATCCTAATGACAACTTTTAGAAATGTTTGAGTAAGACCAATGATGAATACTTTTTCGTCAATGAGGCTAAATTAAACAACTCAATAAAATGATAACAGTTCAAAGGAAGTACAAAGTAATTAAAGCATCTTCGGCAAAAGAATTAAGTGAGGTTGTAAATGATAGTATTCAAAAGGAATATAAAGATACCGAAGGATTTATTTTCAGGTCATCGGCTCGTTGGCAATGCCTAGGGGGACCAATCAAAGAAGAAGGTCTTTGGTACCAAGCGGTTGTCTTTATTCAAGAAGAGGAAGAATAAATTTCTACAGAATACATACGGATAAACTACACTCTTGATCAAGGTACCTGCTACTAAGTGAGCCAATTTCGATATTCTCTTTCCATATTCTAACTCCTATTGAAGATAACTTGGTTACTTTAGGTGGTTTTTGCCCCGCAGTGCTAAGTTATTCCGCTCTTATTAAATTGGTATTATCTCCATATAGCCTAATTGGTGCACTATTCTATTAAACCTTAATGTACCTGACATTGAAGTAGTTTTAATACTAAAAAAACTAAAAAGATAACTTTTCCTTTTGATCTAGCTAGGGTTTTCATTCATGTTAATCGTAAGCACGGATTAATTGGGCGATACGCTCAATTATAAAATTGGCCGTCGACTTGGGCAAGGTCGACGGCTTTTTTTGGTTCATTGCCTGCCGCTTGATTCATCCTACGGCTTCAGTCAGCCCATCTAAGCTTAAAAATTTTACAACTAAGGTTGAATGTTTGTTACTTTAATTCTAGATACATTAGGAATGAAACAATTATTAAAATGTATTCTTATGCCCTGTATTGCATTGTGCGGAACTTACTTTCATGTAGTGGGGCAATCTTCTCCACCTGCACTTTCGCCTTCCATAAGGCCAAGCTTACCAATGAATATTCCACCTCCGCCCAGCTTTGCTTCTCTTTCAAGTAAGAGTGGAAAATACCAGATTGTAAGTGCTGAGTATTATTCTGAAGATGCGAAACCATTTTTATATAAACGGCTGGTCAAGTTCGATACCACAACTGGAGAAGCTTGGGTTTTGGCCTCTAAAATTGGATCGAACGGTGAGCAGAGAAAATGGGTACCGTTAGAAACCCAAAAACCTGCCTCTCGATAGGAGTAAATTTTTTAATTCTAATTAGTTTTAATAGAATCTAATTTCTTTTTTAATTGTTGAAACTTGAGATCCATCGCTTCCGTTTTTTTAAGAAGTTTTTTATTTTGGAGCCCAAAGTGTCCAATTAGAAGGAGGATACCAAAGCCAATCAGTGCAATTCGACCAAATTGTATATCCCCCCAACTTTTATTCCAGGCAACATAAAATGCGGCTGTACCCATAATACCAAGTGACAGGATCAAGCCTATATTCCATATAACTCGCCCTAATCCTTTGGGTCTTTCTCTCCCTAATACCTTTTTACTGTTAATCAACAAAAAGAAACTGAGATACGCTACAGGTATTAGAGTAAATCCGAGGATTGATGTCGGAACCGCGAGCCAAAAAGCAGCGTCGCTCCAAACAAAGGGACCTAGTACTCCGATCCCGGCAATGTATGCTCCTCCTAAAAATACAGGTCCCTTATGAGGTTTTCCTAATACTTCGCAGATCGCATGACCATTGATTGTCATTAGAATAATAATAGTGGACAGAGCCATACCGACTACTCCGATTCCAAAAATAATTTGGGACAAGGTATCATTTGCCGTTAATGATTTCAGGGATTCAGCCAAGTCACGGGCATCTCGTTTTACGAGCATCGCAGCAATTTGCTTGTCGGATTCTGGGATGGTTGAGCCCAGTTCCTTTTTTTGAACAGGAGCTAAGCTTGCAAATTTTTCTTCGCCTAATTCTAGTTCGAGCCTTTCGGTAATAAATGCATTATATCCCTTGGCCAAATTAGAGCGCAGTACTCTGTTTTCATAATCTTCGTAGGCAGACTCTGGTTTTCCGTTAAACTGTGTGCCGGCTGCAATCACAACGCAGGAGGTTGCTACCACATAGGGAATAAGAAGGGCAGTCCATAAATCAAATTTAGCAAGGCCTCTATGTTCTCTTCCCCATTTTCGGCTAAGAAGAACAAAAGGCATAAAGAATGTCATGTTGATTCCTACTGCAGTTGCAGCTGCTGCAATCATCACATCTTTTTGTAAATTTATGATTTTATTTTCCCAAAAGGAACGAAATTCGCCAGTCCCTTCTAGAAAAGGAGAGTAGACTTCCGCAGGTTCATAAAAAAGCGAGAAGTTTGGAATAAAGCCAGCCGCAATTTCGTTCCAAGGTAATTCGCCTGCAACACCCATGCTGATTACTACTCCAAAAAAGGAAAGAACCACGAGTGCAACCATGATTTTAAGAATTAAATCAAATAGTTTAACTCCTTTGCTTCCTCGATCGTAAGCCCAGATGATTATGCATGCCGTGATGAGGATGGATAAAACTACGAGCACTTTCCCTCCTGTGTTATCAAGAATAGGGAAGAGGTTTTGCGTCACTGCTGCAGTTCCCAATGAAAATTGCGGTAAACACCAGACAATATTTGCCAGGATGGTTGCGATTGCCCACCCCCAACCTAGTACAGGGTTGATTTCGTTATTAATCGAAACAAATGGGCTTTGTCCGGTTGAAAGGGTTACATGACTAATCGCACACAGCATGATGATACCCAATATAATCGCGATAGGCTGGAGCCATAGCAGTGAGTATCCAGCTAAAACTCCCAAGAATAAACTGGATGCAAGTGATCCACCTCCAAGTGTTATTGCACTTTGGAGCCATCCTGGCCCGGAAAGTTTAGTATATGTTGCTAGGCACGAGTAAAGCCCTTTGGCTTCAGCATCTTTAAGTAATTTTTTCTCTTGTTCGATCGACATACCCTTGGTATCTCGTTCCTGGACTAAATTGTCAAGAAGTCAATAATGGGCAAATAACTTAAAAAAACTGAAAGTATCGGTTATTTGACTGTCATAGTACCCCGCATCATCGCGAAGTGACCGGGGAAAGTACAAACATACTCATATGCACCTTTTTCTTTGGGAGCAGTGAAAGAAACAACATCTTGTTCACCGGGGCCTAATAATTTTGTGCTGGCAATCACATCACCTTTGAGAGAATCGGGAAGGGGATTTACTGCGTTCGCACCAGCACCCAATGCTTTTTGACCAAAAGCAATTGCGGAAACACCTTTTTTGAGGAGTACCAAGTTGTGTCCCATCGCAATTTTCGGAAGTTGACCCGAATTTTTAAAAATAATTTTTACTTTTTCCCCTGCGGTAACATTAAAATTTTTGACATCAAATTGCATGGTGTCATTTCCTGAAATAGTAATTTCCTTCTCCGCTTTTTTCTCGGCAAATGCGAAACCGAAGGCGTGAAAGAATAGGAGAGTTGATAGGAACAATCTTTTCATAAAAGTTTATATATACAGCAACTCCTTACTATGCAAGTTGGGAGAGTGAAATTAGTTAGGATTAACTCAATAATCGCTATACCTTTGTGGTAGGCATGTAGCGATAATAGACTTCGAGCATTAGGATTGCCATGGTTGTACGGTAAATCTCAGTATCTCCATGAAAGTGGGCTCCATGTTTCCAATGACCGTCGTCCGCTTGGTTAGAGCAAACGGTTTTCTGAAAATCTTTGTTCCAGGCTTTCCAAAATTTGGAACCTCCTGATATTCCGGTTGCCTGAAAGCAAGCCTGTGCATGGTAGTACCAACCGTAAACATTAATGCTACTCCAATCTTTTTTAATTGCTTCATTTTGGACAATCCATTCAAGCCCTTTTTTGGCTTCTTCTGACTTCGCATTTTTCCAAATTTGAAGCGAGAGGATACCAGTTCCGGTGAGACTCGATTTACCTGTTTTGCCTCTTTGATAGGCAAATCTACCTGTTTTATCCTGACATTCCTTAACATATTTGATTGCCTTATCCATTGCCTCATCTAATCCGCTAATTTCAATTCCGGTATAAGCAGCTGCTTTTAGAGCTTGGATATTCCACCCCGCTACAGATAAATCTGTGTGAGCCGCTGGGCCTTTTCCGTAACTGTAAGCCCAACCCCCATTTTCATTTTGTCCATTGATAATATGTATGGTCGCTCTCTTCGCAAACTCTTCGAGTCTCTTGATCTTAGTCATGGTGTAAGCTTCGCACAGAGCATAAGTGCGGATTGGATGAGAATAAGACCCCCTTTGATCAATCTTGGGTTCGGGGGTGGTGGAGGTGATGAACTTGATTGCTTTTTGAACGGTTTCCCCATAATCGGGAGAATCCTGCAATTCGCAGTGTCCGAGGTAGCATAATAAAGCCATTCCGGTCATCGCATTTTTATCTGAAGGTTTTGGGTTTCCTTTCTCATCCTTATCTTTTCCTCCCCATGACCCTTCGGGGTCTTGAGTTGTTTGCAACCATTTTAGACCTTTCACAATAGCCGTTTCGGTCATTGTTTTCCCGCCTCCCGATTTTAATCGAGCGATTCGTTTCTTGGGGTCACAACGTTGTTGCATCGTTTTGGGCAAAGCTAATCCAATACCCGCCATCGCTTTTGTCATTTTATCGTTATTCATGCC
>NZ_CAXLMO010000100.1:0-3182 GCF_964187635.1 Candidatus Seribacter sulfatis
GTTAAGGTAAGTCCCTTCCCTTTCAATCCCGAGTGCAGAACCAACTTGATTTGACTGGTTTCGTTATAATCTGATGTCCCTTGCAGTAAATGAGAACCCGATGGCACTGAACCTACTGCATGGTTCATATTTCCATCCTCCATGTAAAACGGTAGATTCGAATCTGTAAAATTATGCTCATGGTATCCGCTGCCAGCAAGGTTGACATTAGCTGGATTGTATATTCCCGTTCCATTTGTTGCATTGTCCAAATACACGGACTGGGTATAAAGAGGATAATAGTAACCATAACCCTGAGCGCTCGTCCCCTGGTAATAATATTGTGGAGATTCAAGTTGGGCTACCTTGGAATGATTGCCATCCCAATTAACTCCATCCGTGATGTTTTCGTCCAAACTGAGGGACCAAATAACATCGGAGCAGTTAAGCGGACTTCCATTTTGATCATACCCGGAGAAGGTAAAAATCATCGACGCATTCGGGTCATTTTGGCTACGAACGGGCGCTTCGATTAAATTAAGCAGACTGCCGGATTGTGGGGAAAGAGTAAGAATTAAGCTCTGGTTAGTATCATTGGTTAAATTAATCGCCGCTTTATTTCCACCCCAGAAGGAATTGTTCATAATTCCTTCCCCTGTAGTATTGGTAAAATCAACCCCGGAAACAGTGGAAGAAAAACTGATAGTAAATCGATCGGTCGGGTCAAAGATACTGGAGGTTGCATCGTCAATAATTGTAAAACTGATGGTCCCATCTGAAAGAATTTGGTAGGAAAAATTGGGTATTCCCTGAGACGTATTGGTACTGGCAGCAAAAACTTTAAATTGATAATCCTTACCCAATTCAAATCCTCCCCCAATGCCTTCAATTTCTTTGAGGACATTTTTTCCAGTGGTAGAAAACCGGCTCATTTCTCTCGCTTTTTGTCCCCATACTAAACGACTTCTTCCATTTCCGCGATTATCAGTTTCCAATGTAATGGGATCAAATCCTGGCACATAAAGTGTTTGAGAAAAGAGGGTTGGATTTGAATTAGGACGCAGTGCAATATCCTGAAAGTTTTCATCCTCAAGAAGGACTGCAATGTTATACAATCCGGGCTCCAAGTTCGGGATAACATAAGTGCCATTCTCATCGGTGAATGCATAAGAGTCCCAGTCATTTTCTTGCCCCCAATTATATCCAGGCATGCCGTTGTAAACAACAATTTCTCCGCCCATCCCACTTCGGTCACTACCACCCAGGCCATAAAAGAAATTAGTGGGCATGGAATCGTCCACAACAATATCCAAGTATGATTTCTGAGAGACTGAATCAAATTCAGACACTCCATTGAGTCGAATACCGGAGAAGCTCTTTTCATTCGTAAAATGAGAAAGTTTATTTCCATTTAACTCGTTAAATATTTTCACATCCGGCTCTGCCAAAAAAGTATTTCTCTGAAGATTTAATTTTTGCCCCTCTGCTCCCAGTAATTCTTCTGAATAAGTTCCATTATGATCGAGTTCAACGGAGACTAATTGATTCGTGGTAATTAACTTTACCCTTGCAGGTGAAAAATCAGGTATTCCATTTTTATCTAAATCTGGAACAATACTTTCATTAAAATCTATGGTTACATTGAAATCTTGTGTCACATACGATCCCCCGTCTAACACTCTAACTTTTGAGATTCTATCTCCATACGGATCTGACATTTCTATGTTGTTAGATAATGTGTAGTTAAAATCATACACCTCAAACTCAGGGGTAGGTCCAGGTGGATCCCAATATAAAATGTCTGTGTAAATTACACATTGAATCGCTTCAGATGGACCAAAGGCAGGACGATACCGGTCATCCTTTGCCCATGTCTTGTAGAAGTATCCCTGCCCTGCCCCTTCGGGATTGTCCACTTTATCTAATTCTAAACTTTTAAGTTCCCGATCATTATAGAAAATACGGGTAAGAATTCCAATTTCATCAAAAATAGGAATAGGTTCCGTACCCGATCCACTCCCCTGGATTATTATTTCTGGAGCCAAATATTTACCACCATTTGAATTAGTAATTTTTATTTCACTGATTTGTCCCCTTTTCACTGTCGCAGTACAATTGGTTTCGAATGGTAGCCAATCTTCATATGTTCCCGATTTTCCTGCCCGGTAATAGTCATTAACCAAGACAAAATTCGCTTTTTTCCCAGAGCAAATTGGCGATAAAAACTCAATCGTGCGGTGATTACTATCAGCCGGGCAATTCGGGTGATTTGCTATTTTACTATGATTATCATTCCAATTTTCGAAAGAAGTATTCCAATTAATGTCCGTACGAAAAGTCCCCACTTCCTCTCCGGGGCAGGTCTCAGGTGGATAGGGGGAAGAACTTGAATCAACATGTCCGCACCGTTTGAAACTTCCATTTACATCTTCACGTAAATTATTACACCTCCATTGCCAGGCATTTTCTGGTTTTCCATCATTTAAATTAGAATAATTGGGGGGCGTTCCACAAATAATAACATGCGGATCCACATAGTCTGTCCCTCCCTTAGTCACAATTATCTTGGTGATGTTCCCATCGACTACCTGGGCAACTGCGTGTGCCCGATCAGATGGCGGAATAGAACTCTCCGGTCTTCCTTTATCCAAAATCATAACCCATGGAGCGACATACCTGAATTCAGAAAATGGACTATTGACATCGGCCTCTATCATTTCTCCATCAAATAAAAAGTAGTTTCCTTGAGTATTATTTAAAGTCGGCTCCTTCAAGCTCCCTCCTAAAGAAACAAGCAAACTTGCATTCCTTTCAGGCTCTAATATTGCCCTGCCTGGATTTGGAACGATTATTGCCGAGGAATTATTCTCTTTCTGCAAGTTATAATATCCTCTTCCACCCTCTACTATCTGCACATCAACAATGCTACCATTTTGATCCACCTCCCCATTGATAACTGCCCCAGTACCTCCGCCCCCACTCACAATTATCTTCGCAATTCCAGAAGTGTTTATCAATTGATTTGTAAATGGGTTCAATAAAGTTGGTTCATATCCGGAACCCCCAAATGTAATGTTTAAATCTAAAATAGATCCGTTTTCATCAGTGGCATTTACTTCAAAAGTTGCTTCTTGATATAGTAAGGTGGCATCTAATTGGGGGTGGGGAATTGGGTTGTCTGCAGTTGGCCTGGGTCGTCCATC
>NZ_CAXLMO010000101.1:0-6205 GCF_964187635.1 Candidatus Seribacter sulfatis
GGAATTGGAAAGAAAACCATTGTTTGCACTGTCAGTGCTGGAATATGCGGTTCCGGCCAAGCCTGAGCTTTCCAATACCGGCGTATTCAGGGCGGTGAGATCATTGTTTAGCGGGCTTGAATCCTCTGCGTTTCCGCTCGTCTGTTCCAGGTGATAAACCCCGAAGTAATCCTTCCACACACTTCCATCATTGGCATAGGTGGGAAGACCTGCGCTTGGATTACCCCAGTACATTGTAATGTTTGCATCGGATTTTAAGGCGGGCACATTGACCCAGATTTGAGATTCGCCGGATGGGTTCCAATTGGCAATTTCGTACTTTAACTCGGCACCATGTTTATCGATAAAGCGAAGATCGCTTCCGTTGGATCTAGCCTGTGCATAACGGAACCCAGATGCACCTAATCCTGTTGAATTGTCCTCGGAAAAACGCACCAGCATATTCCAGTCTTCCACGGTTGAGCCACTGTAATCGGTGGTGAAGGGGAGGGCATAGTTCCAACCAGAGTAGTCGTTAACTGTAAGGGTAATGTCTTTTACGGCTGACCAATTATGATCATTCGACGTTGAAGAAGCTTTGAGCTGGAAGTTGTAGGTGCCTGCCGTAGAGGCTGAACCAGTTACAGTACCCACGGTATTACTAGCCATATTGAGGGATAGCCCGCTGGGTACATTTAGTAATTCGTAGAAGACCGTGGCATCATGCCCAGTTACCCCATAGGCAGTAACCGAACTCGCTTGGTATGATATTGATTTATTGGTTGAACCACTGAATGTGGATGGGCTGGTGATGGCTAGCTTTGGCTGCCCGATATCCCCACTGCCATTATTGCAAATAGCAGCAACCTCAGCGGCTGTAAGTACGCCACGGTAAAAGCGCACATCATCAATCTTGGGATAAGACGATGACGAATTGATATTCGGATCACCGAGAATTAGTCTACTAATGGAGTCAGTGATAGAACCCGATTGACTGGTCGTACCCACTTCCGCACCGTCGATATAGATCTTTTTATTTCCCCCGCCAAAGGTGGTGGCAAGGTGGTGCCATAGATCATCATTCATGGGCACAGGTTTGGTAAATTTATCTCCTGCACCAGATAAATTCAGGGTAAGGTCATCTGCTCCAGAAGGCCCGCGTTCAATGGCCCAACCGCCGAAGCTAGGAGTGTTCGATTTGTGTGCATGCCCACTGGGAAGTTCGCCCTGTAATCCCCATTTGTGAGCGAGGTAGCCCTCCACTTTAAGTTCATCCGTGCTGCTTAACTTGTCGTTAAAAATTAAAAATTCGGAAAAATTGATGTTGTAATTTTTCCCAAGCTTTACCGATTCATTAGGCAATGATTTTAAAGCACCCGTTACGCTTCTGGTGTCTGTTTGAGTACCATCGACTCGTCTAGTTATGCTACCCGACCCATATGACAAATTAAGTAGACCACCCGTTGCAGATTTGAAGGAATTATTTTCTGCATGTTGGTTTTCCTGCCAATAATTTGTTCCGGAACTGTTGGTTGCCGAAAAAAATAATTTTTGCGGATCATTCCATGAAATACGGCAAGAAAAATGCCATGCGGTATTAGCAGCACTGCTTTCATTCGTTGTTTTACCTAAGATTCTTGTCCAATCTTTTAAATTACTTTTCATGACAACGAATACATGGAGTTTATCCCAACCATCAAAATCAAGACCACTGTTCTTGATCTCGATGTAGTTGCCGGTGGAAACCGTGGGTTTTCCGTTTAAACCAGTGGATTTCCAAATGGGTAACGAAGCACTTGAATTAGGTATTCCATGGTATCCCTTACCACTTTTATCCAACCACATAGAGATCGATTCATTGTTGGCCGGGGGAGAAACGATTCCCTCTACTTTTGCCATATGTTTGGGTTTATCTGCATCAAGCCAAGACATTAATTTGCCCATTTTGGTAGGGTCGAAGTCGTTCTTGGAAAGGAGGGTTTGGTTTGCCTCACTTGGCCAGCCTTTCACCCACATCGAGACAGAGAAATTACTGTCCCCATCAAACACATCCTCCGTACCACCGGTGGATACCGTGGCAAAGGTACCGTTGGAAAGGTCTAGGGATTTTCCGCTGCCCGATACCACATCGGTGGAGAAGGGATTACTTTTCGGTAGTGGCACAACTGATTTGTAGGAATGTCCACTATTCAAGCTGCCATCCAAGCCCCACTTGTGGGCCAGGTAGCCCTCGATTTTTTGGCGTTCAGAATCTAACTGCGGAGATGAAATAATAATCTCTTTGATATTCCCAGTGAAGCCTGATGCGAAAGTGGACCGTAAAACTCCGCCTATACAGAACCGATTTGTGGACATACTTCCTGATCTGGTGTAAGATAAAGAGCCCGGTGTGCCACCATTAACACGACCAACAATAGAACTGCCCGTATCCATCCAATGTAGAATTTTGTAGGAACCATCCATGGCCACATCGTTTAGAATAGCATTTTGGCTTCTCCTCGCGGAACCGGTGTCATTACGAAAGTATACGGCTAGACGGTTCTGGGGACTTTCGTTGGTAGTTTGAAAAGCGTAAATAGGATCACTGTCAGAAGAACTACCTTCGCAAATAAATCTAATGTCACTTTGAGAATTTCCAGAAGCCACAATGAAAATTTCTATTGAGCCGTTGGCATACATAAAAGGTGAGTCATTAAAAAGGTACTGAGACCCATTAAATGCGATAGATCCCGAAGAAAGAGTGGGTTTTATACTATCGGCACCAGACTGTGATACATGTCTGTTATTTCCGCTCTTGTCTTTCCATAGAGTAACTTTGTTATTATTGTGGGAAATGGTACTACTGTCCGAAGCATCCAGCCAGAGTTTTAAACCATCAAAATTTTTGGGGCTCAGGGTGAAATCTCCTTTCCCATGGTGGTTGTTTCCTGAGGAATCCTTTAAGTTGCCATCCAGTTTCCACCAGCCTTTGAGGTCACTGTTTCGGACGGGGTTATCCCGTACGGTACTGGTTACGGTAGTGAAACTACGGGTGGTGCTTGCCCATACATTACCTTTCCAGTTGGAGGCATAGGTACGGAAATAATAAGTCGTTCCCCCGGTAAGTCCGGTCAGAGATTTCCGCAGGGTGCCCACTTGGGCATTAGAAACGGTGAAGTTTGAGTCCCATGATGAGAGATTGGTGCCCCCGTCGTTGTCTCCCCAGTAGAAAATCAAATCGGTGGCGGCATTGCCGTTGTCGGTCAGTGTGGACTGAAGGTCGGCTGTGGTTGTTTTGACATTGGCAGTAGATAGGGAACCCAAAACAGGAACGGTTACATTGGTTGGAGTGGTGAAGGATTGAACCGAGCTCCAGGTAGTTTGGGAGGCTGGTGGGGTTATTCTGTAGGGATGGCCATTTGGAAGCGATAGCCCCCACTTATGAGCGAGATAGCCTTCGACTTTTTGAGATTGAATGGTGGATAGAGTACCCGAGTAGGCAATAATTTCGGCAAAGTCGCCGTTCCAATTAGCGTCACCATCACCGATTTTCCAGTCACTTCTTGAAGCTGGGGCATTGAAAGCAACCCTAACAAGTTTATGTTCTGAGAGAGGGGAAAAATTAATATATTCAGAACTGGGCGTACCACCGTTAATAGATGCATTTTCTCCCTTAATAGAGTTATTGCCCGCCCTTGCAAATATAACATGTTTTTTGTTACCAGAACTTGACCAACCACCCATCGGCCAATCCCAACCTCCAAAATTATTTCCATCCCTTGCATTGAGAACGAAGAAAAAGGTCTGCAAAGCATGATCGCCCGAAAGGGTCATGACATCGTTGCTTCCATCAAATCGAATAACTGGAAGAGCATTGAGAACAGAATTATTTAGGGTTGGTTGATAGTCAGAATTTGATTGAGTCGCATGGTTGTCGTTTCCACTTTTATCTGACCATGTAGATACTCTACCTGAGTACAGAGTAAGTGTACTGCTGTCTGCCGCATCCAGCCAAAGATTTAGGTTTGATCCAGAAATTCCTTTGGGGTTTAGTTTTCCCTGACTGCGAAGTCGATAATGATAAGTTTCTCCTGCGGTGAGTCCAGATATGGTGGTGCCGTAGAATCCTTCCTTGCCCGTGCCGAGTGGGGTGGCATTGGAATCCCAGTTGGATAATGTCTGATTACCGTCATTGTCTCCCCAGAATAAATCCACCACATTTTCCTCTCCTCCCGAGTGAGTGATTTCTCCCATTACGACAGCGTGGTCCGAAGCGGGTGAGGTAGTGGGGAAGGCAAAAGCGGGACCGGTGGGGTTACTGTCGTAGGGAATGGTGGTGACCGCCCGTTTGCCAGCAGCATTTTTTGCAATTACGGTAATGGAGCCCACTCCACCCACGGTGGGCGTACCCGAGATTTCGCCGGTTGCGGAATTGATGCCCAGTCCGGGAGTTAGGTTGACTGCCTCGTAATTGGCATTGGGAAAAGCCGCGGTTACGGTGGTGGATAGGGCAGTGCCTGTGGTTCCGCTTATCTTCGCGGGCAGGGTGGCAAATTCACCAATGTTTCCAATATCCCCCTTACCAAAATTGTAAAGTGCGGAGACCTGCGTGGATGTTAGCCCACTGGTGTAGAACCGGACCTCGTCCAACTTGATTCCGCTGTGCCTTGCAGCGGCGACCGTGCCCGCCGTATCATTCATGTCGGATGCACCGAGCAAAAGGGTGGCGGTGGTCGATGCAACAGAACCGGATGCGGAAGCCGAGGATACTTCCGTACCGTCAAGATAGATCTTGCGGGTGCCCCCGTCATAAGTCGATACGATGTGGTGCCATTGATTGTCTGTTGAGAGAGCAGTGGAATGGGAGGCTTCCTCGATTTCGCCGGTGCCTTTTATATTAGTAATCAAGGTGTTTTCTTTTTCTCCCCTTCCCACAGACCAACCCTTTTGGGTATTAAATAAGTGAGTGGCAGGTAAATTTCCAGTCATGCCCCACTTGATGGCCAGGTGGCTTTCAATGGTTTGGCGTTCGGTATCGCTGAGGGCATTACGAAATATGAAAATTTCTCCATAGAGCATAGTATTCATAAAAACGACTGAATCACTTGATGAGGAATTAAAGGCACTGGGAACGCCTGAAGTTTTTGTACCTGCACTACTTCCGTTTGCGTGCCAATTCATTTTCCCGGCAACACCGTCATAGGTAAAACAAACGATTTTTGGTTCCACATTCGCTCGGGTAATTCCAGTTGATTGAACATCTCCGGTTCCCAATCGAAAACCTTGGTTATATTGATTTTCGATCCGTCTTTTACCAAAAGTAAAACCATTTCCTTTTTTGATATTTTCTTCCCAGCTCCAACCCCCACTCGCCCATTTGTAAACAAATATAAGCGACATCGAGTTCCAGGCATCAAAAGCTGTGGCACTATTCGTGATAGTCAAATGACCTCCCGAATTTTTAACTGCTGGGTATTTACCCCATAGCCCTGCTGTATGATAGGATGGTGTTGCACTCGCTGTCGCATGATGCCCATTTCCACTTTTATCCGCCCAGTATTTTACATTGCTTCCATCGGTCGGTGTTCCAATTGCACCTGCAGATGTGCCTTTATCCATAGTATCAAGATCCTGAGCATCGAGCCATAATTTCATTGAGCTAATCGATTTCGGATTGGGCACTTCACCTCCTTTGGAAATTACTGGAGCGAAAGAATTGTCCGACCAGCCCTTGACCCATGCGGATACAGAGAATGAGCCGTTACCATCAAACACATCTTCATTTCCACCCGTGGAAATTTCCACATGCCCATCAACTAAATCGATGGCTTTACCGTTCCCGAATGGGGTGTCAGCAGTGAAAGAAGGGGTACCCGTACCAAGAGGAGGGGCTAGTTTGTAGGGATGACTGTTGGGCAAGTTGCTCATTAGTCCCCACTTGTGAGCGAGATAGCCTTCGATATTAAGAATTTCGGCATCGGACAAAGCCGTGTTGTAAATGAGGATTTCTCCCAGTTTACCTCTCCATTGATTCGTCGTTGTAGATCGATCATACCCAAAGCAATCTGCGTCCGAATTAGAGGTAGTTTGTACGCTAAGAATAGCCAATGAGTTCGGATATGAGGTGGTTTCTCCATTTATAATATTACCGTTTAAACGAGTAACCCCACCTTTAACTTGAGATGCAGTATGACTACCCCAAAAACGTCCGTTATTGTTGTTATGCCAATGAGGATGTTTGGTCGTA
>NZ_CAXLMO010000102.1:0-12996 GCF_964187635.1 Candidatus Seribacter sulfatis
CCCTCGAAAGCCATCTATAGACTCAAATATTTTTTTACCTTTTCCTCCAAAGCGGAACGGGCATTCTGGTCTACAAGATTGCCCTTTTTATCGACTAACCACATCGCCGGAATACTGCTTATCCCATGCTCCTGGGCCAGGCTGGTCTTCCAGCCTTTTCCGTCGAAAAATTGGGGCCAGGGCATTTCGTTTTTTGCCAGAAAGCTCTCAAGTTTCTTCTTATCACTGTCCATGGATATTCCAATGATCTCGAAGCCTTGTTTATGCAATTCATCGTAAGTCTTTTTAACACTTGGAATCTCGCGGACACAGGGTCCACACCAAGTGGCCCAGAAATCAATCAGGACCACTTTTCCCTTCATTTGAGAAAGATCCACTTCCCGGCCATCCACCGCGGTAAATTTCATATCCAAAGGTTTGCCCAAGGCTTCCCTCTTCTTGAGTTGCCCCTTGGCCTTTTCGATAATACGGGCAATCTTGGGGTCCGAATCATCCAATGCGGTAAGTTCCTTTAGAATTTTCAAACTTTTCTCACTGTCTGGGGTCATTTGTGCAACCGCAGAAAGCATGGCATAGGGCATAAATTCTTTGGGGTAATCCTTGGAGAGCAGGCGCCCCACCCTCTCCAGTTCAATAATTCCCTTATCTTGATCCTCTTTTAAAGCTGCTCTTACCTGTGTATCCAATTTTTTATAAACTTCTTCGAAAGCAGGTTTTTCGGAAAGCTTCGTATTGCCTTCATCTTTCGCAAGGGTTGAGTTAAATGGGAATACCCAAAAAATACCAGTTATTGTAAGTAATAATCTAAACTTCTTTGTTATCTTCATTCATGGACTTTAGTCGCTTGAAGTTGAAGATGCCAAGGGTTTATCCAAGGATTGGAAAATTATTATTTTATAAGATGCAGACTCAGTATCGCGTAAAATATATGAAGTTATACCCACAGACGATACCAAGGATTAGCCGTTTACAGAGTAATCCCTGGAAGCCTAAAAATGAGTATTATCTAGCAATGGAAGGATAGAACTATCCGTTCAATCCAGCCAAGGCCGCTTTTTTAACTATATTTTCAACTGAAATACCAAGTTCGGCCATTACGATGTCTCCAGGTGCGGAAATCCCAAAACGGTCAATTCCCACAACCACGCCATCCAAACCGACATACTTTCTCCAAATATCAGACACACCGGCTTCAACCGCGAGGCGGCTGCGGAATTTTTTCGGCAAAACGGATTCTCGGTATTCTGCATCCTGACGATCGAAGCGTTCCATGCAGGGCATGGAAACTACCCGGACTGTCGGCCCGAGTTTTTCTGCTGCTTCCAAGGCAAGGGACACTTCGCTTCCAGATGCCAAAATGATTAACTCCAATTCACCCTCTTCCTTACGAGCCACATAAGCTCCTTTAAGAACACCCTGACGACGCTCCGAAACCGGAATTTGAGAAAGATTGGGAACATTCTGACGAGTTAAAATGAGACCAGTTGGTCCGTCAATACGCTCGAGGGAAGCAAAGAATGCACCAGCTGTCTCCTCAGGATCAGCGGGACGAATAACATCAAGGTTAGGAATCAAACGCAGGCCACTGGTGGTTTCAACAGGTTGGTGTGTTGGTCCATCCTCTCCGACTGCAACCGAATCGTGTGTCCAGATGTGAAAAATAGGCAGATTTGCCAGCGCGGAAACCCGAACTGCACCACGCATATAATCCGCAAACACGGCAAATGTGGCACCGGATGGACGGAAAATACCATAGTATCCAATCCCATTGACAATCGCACCCATCGCATGTTCACGAATTCCAAAAAGGAGATTTCGACCCGCATTGTTGGTGCTCGAAAAATCGCCCATGTCTTTGAGGTAATTTTTGGTTGAACCGTGAAGATCAGCGGATCCGCTAATGAGCAATGGAAAAGCCTTGGCTAAATCATTAATAATCTGAGAACCTGCTGCACGGGTGGCCACCTTTGCATCTTCGGCAAATACTTGCACGCTATCGATTAAATTAGCCGGTAACTCGCGGGTTAGTCCGCTATTTAATAGGGCTGCTTTTTCAGGATTAGCGGATTGCCAAGCGGAAAAAGTTTGATCCCATGCCTGACGGTTTACTTTCCGTTGCTCCTTGAGAGAAGAAAAGTAGGAACGAACTTCCTCAGATACAAAGAATTTTTCTTCCGGGAGACCAAGGCCTTGTCGGGCGGAATCAGCAAATTTTGCTCCGCCTTCGCCGTGTCCGGCTGCGGTACCTGCCACTTCGGGAATACCCTTTCCGATAAGAGTTTTAACCTCAATAAAAGTCGGTTTGCCATTATTATTTGCCCGGGCCTGTGACAATGCATCGGCAATCGCATTCAGGTCATGTCCATCTTCCAGGCGAATTACATTAAATCCATAGGCTGCAAAACGATCGAGCACGCTCTCGCTTTGGCTCGCATCTGCCATTGCATCCAAAGTTACATCATTTGAATCATAAACTATTGTTAAATTATCCAGGCCAACATGGCCACCAAGAGAAGCCGCCTCTGCCGCGACCCCTTCCTGGAGACAACCATCTCCCACCAAGCAGACAACCTGATGGTTAATAATTTCATGCTCCGGTGTATTAAAATGAGCAGCCGCCATCTTACCGGCAATTGCAATACCCACTGCGTTTCCTACTCCCTGACCGAGCGGGCCAGTTGTGCATTCAACACCTGGAGTTTCTCCAAATTCAGGATGTCCGGGAGTCTTACTGTGAAGCTTGCGGAAATTCTTTACCTCCTGGAGAGAAAGATCGTAACCCGCCAAATGAAGCCAACCATAAAGGAACATACTTCCGTGACCGGCAGAGAGAACGAAGCGGTCGCGGTTTAACCATTCCGCATCCGAAGGATCGACCTGTAAATCATGCCCATAAAGAACTGCCCCCACTTCGGCAGCACCGAGAGGAAGTCCGAGGTGACCGGAACTGCATGCGTGAACGGCGTCGATTGCCAAGCCTCGGGCTTGATCTGCTGCTTGTTGAAGAATTTCTATATTTGGTAGTGCCATAGTAATTTTGTGCTTTAAATTAAAAGTACGGGAATTGAAAAGGAGTTACTGAAAAGTTTTATTTAGAGTAAACTATCACTCTTGGTAGATAACATCTTTTGTAGTCAATTCAACCATGTTTTCTCCTAGGCCCACCTCTACATGCTTGGACCATATAGTAACTACCCCGGTTTGATCATCTTTATCGATGCCAATGAGGAAATACTTATCATCCGGCGAGACATCATCCAATTCTCCATTACCGAAAGGGTCAGTTCTCGCTTTTCCCACTTTTGCCTGCAACAAGATTGACTTTACTCCAAGCGCAATTTCTGGATTTGCTGTAGAATCTTTTTCCGCATAAGCCCATAATTCAGCAACGGACTTCACCTCCCCCGCTAAGGCACTATCTAAATTCAAATCAGAAAGTAAATCCTGCAGATTACGGGTGGTTAAATAAAAATCGGAGGCCTGGGCCGGTCGTTCCTTACCCTGAGCAGTGGGAACAGAAGCTTTAAACTTCAATACCGATCGAGCAAGCTTGTTATACCGTTTTAGTGGATACCGACTTTCAGATTCCGCTATTGTAGGGGGCGGGGGCAGTGATAAAAAATCCGAATTTGCCAATTCTTCTTCCTGATGAGTTATCTTAGTGGCAAGAGGTGGGGAATATTCAGCAATCGGAGAATTCTCCCGATTGGTTTTCTGTTTAGCTTCCGATATTACCCTACTCAAATATTCAATTCTTTGTTCGGCACTCAAATGGTCATTACCCTCCAAGATAAAAGCTTGCAACTCATCATCCCCGGGACGTTGACTTTGCCTAGACTCCGATTCGAATAGTTTGGCCTCCAAGTCTCTGAGGCGATTTTCCAAACTCCTTACTTTGCTGGCTTCAATTGTTACGGGTTCTTTCGCCACATGCTTTTGCTTATGCGAAACGAAAACTGGCATCGGTCCAAGTCGAGGATTTAAGGATAGTTGTTCAAGAGTATAAAATTGAGGATTTCCCTTGTCCATGAAATCAAAAAGGGGAACATTTTTCGGATAAAAAAGAGGAATAGCAGTCTGCTTATTTTTAATCCGTACAATCATCGAACCATCCTCTTCGATATTGCGAATGGGACTTATCCAAGTAACTGAATCCATCACATCCAAATACGTTGGACTAATTAACTCTCTTGCCCCAACGCTTCCCTGAGCAAACAAAGAGGCAAAATATAATAATAACATTTTGTTGTAATATGTGTTCATAACAACATTCATATGCACTATTGATATTATTTTAGATGTTTGCAAAGTTTTTCTTCTTGCCCATCTTGCAAATTACTTTTTTTTCGGTAGTTTACACAAAATTTAGTTTTTAAACCGCTTTTGTCCATTCCCCAAGATCCCCCACCTCAATTATAACATGCATTCTATTTAGTATGCCTATCAAACAATTGCTAATATGTCAGACCATTCATCCTCAGAAATAATGATCGAGACACAAGGTCTCAGTAAATACTACGGCGACTTCATCGCGGTAGATGACTTAAATATTACCATTCGCGAAGGAGAGGTAGTCGCATTTCTCGGGCCAAACGGAGCGGGAAAGAGCACTACCATGAAAATGCTTACCGGATATTTAGCACCCTCCTTGGGAACGGCAAAGATTTGCGGGATGGAGGTTGCTCACAACAGAGAAAAAGTAGCAAATCGGATTGGTTATCTTCCAGAAAATGGCCCACTTTACGAGGAAATGACTCCCCTAAAATTACTGAATTTCTTTGCAGACGCTCGCAGTATAGATGCCAAAACAAAAGCGGTCAGAATTGAACAAGTGGTGGAACAGTGTGCGATTAGCACAGTTTTAAATAAACCAATCGGAAAACTTTCCCGAGGATTTCGGCAACGGGTCGGAATGGCGAATGTGCTCCTCCACGAACCCGATGTGTTGATTATGGATGAACCTACCGCAGGACTCGACCCAAACCAAGTTCTGGAAGTAAGAAAAACCATTAAAGACCTGGGCAAGACTATCCTGTTGTCTACTCACATCCTCCAAGAAGTTCCGGAAATGGCCGACCGTATCATTTTGATCGATCAGGGAAGATTAATTTTTGATGGTACTCCGAATGATTTAAAAGATGAATCCTCACTTGACTCCTGGTTCAATCGCCAAACTGCCTAAGACCTTACCTTTAACATTTTCCTGTTATGAATTCCCAAGCTATCTCCGCTGTATTTAAACGAAATCTTGCTTCCTATTTCGGAAGTCCAAGTGGGTATGTCTTTATTTGTGCATTCCTTTTGGCAAGTGGAATTGCTGCTTTTTGGTCGCAAGAATTCTTTGATTCCAATTTGGCGAATCTGGACCAGTTAAATCAATTCCTACCCCACATTCTCCTTGGTTTTATTCCCGCCATTACTATGAGTATCTGGGCGGATGAGCGAAGGCAGGGAACGGACGAACTTCTCTTAACTCTTCCAGGCAGCGACTTTGATGTGGTTCTAGGAAAGTATTTCGGTGCAGTTGCGATTTTTGCGATTTCCTTACTCTTTTCCCTGGTTGCGAATTATTTTGTACTTTCTCAGCTAGGAAATCCTGACTTTGGACTACTATTATCTACTTACATCGGCTACTTCTTTGTGGGTTTAAGCATGATTGCCATTGGGATGGTGGCTTCATTCCTAACGCCTAACCTAACGGTCGCTTTTGTACTGGGAGTTGCTTTTAACGCTCCACTCGCCCTTCTTCCCAATACCAACTGGGGACTATCTGCTAGCTTTTTAGATTTTAGCCGTGGAACTATCAGTATATCGGGTATTGTCTTTTTTGTTAGTCTATCCGTTGCCATGCTCTACCTTTGTTCGATTTTAATTGGTCGTAGGCACTGGGTGGGTAGCCCAACCGGCAAGACAAAAATATTTCATTACAGCACTCGAGTAGTTGCCTCCTTGGCAATAGCATATTCCCTAACCTTCATTTTTCGAAATAATGATATTATTAGGATTGATGCCACAGCGGAGCAATTAAGTAGTTTATCGCAAGGTTCAAAAGATTTACTGAAGGAGATTGAAGGACAGGTTGAGATTGATGCCTTTATATCTCCTGCCGATTCAATGCCTGAACAATATGTACAAACGCGTATTAATTTATTAACTGCATTGCGGGAAATTGAGCGTAATGGAAACCAGGTAATCGTTGATATTCACGAGATTACCGCAGAAGATAATGCTTCCACTACGGCAGAAAAATATGGGGTCGAAAATCAAAACGGCATAACTCCCCCTCTTTTTGTTCAGCAGGATGGCCGATTTATGCCTTGGCAAAAAGATTTATACCTGGGGCTTGTTTTTAAGGGAAGTGGGGGGCAGCAAACGATTCCTTTTGTCTACAAAGGACTGCCAGTGGAATACGAAATCATGCGCACTCTCAGTTCGGTCAGTGGTTCGAAAGCAAAGAAAAAACTGGGTGTATTTGCGACGGATGCTCCAATGATGGGAACCGCCGGTATGGGAATAATGGGCTTTAGTATGGGAGGCGGCACCCCTGCATGGGAAGTCGTGAGCGAACTTCGCAAACAATATGATGTCCAGGAAGTAACTGGTGGGGAAATTAAAAAGGGAGATTATGACGCCATTATGGTGGTCCAACCTTCCACCTTAGATAACGAAAAATTAGATGATCTTATCGCCGCAATCAAGGCAGGAGTTCCCACCGCCATATTCGAAGATCCACTTCCACTTATTCAGGGCAGTGTTACTGGTACTTACGAACCACGAAGAAATAATCAACAGGGAGGTGGACCAGGACAACCCCCTCCTCCAGCTCCTGAAAAAGGTGATTTATCCAAGCTGTGGAGCCTACTAGGAGTTCACTTTAACGTAAATCCGGCGGAGCGATTAGACGCGATCAAGAATGAACTTCTCCAACTACAGACAAGTGCAAACCGAAGTTTAGCCCCTGCAAGAGGGAGATTTACCGAGGTGGGAAGTTTTTTCACCAAGCTTAATGACTTGATCAAGAAAACTTCTGAGTACGAAGCTAGATTGAATGCGAATGCTCCCCTTTCCTCGAGCGATTGGTCGAGTCTTTCACTTACCAGTCTGAGGGATTCAATAAATGGATTGGATTCAGGTCACCCAATTCGTAATTTTATTGAGCAAAAGCTTCTCGATCCAGTGGATACTAAATTAAAAGGCTTAGAAAAAAGAATTTTGCGGGATCCCTATAATCCGACTCCCAAAATTCCCCGTTCTGATAATTTCCCAGACGAATTCATTTATGTCGGAGGAAAAGAGAATTCCTTCCTCGAGGGACCCGTGACCTCTGAACTTCAATATTGTTTATTTACTTGCCCAGGTTCGCTCTATGAAAACCCATCGAGTACGCTCACTTTTAAACCCTTACTTAAAACAAGGGGAGGAAGTCTTTCGGGAACAACCAGTCTCGATAATTTTTGGACCGGAGGAGTGTTTGGAACACCTCGACGTTTTAACCCAGACAGAACGCTATACTCTGGTTCCAACCTGTCCGAAACTATTGGTGCTTCCATTGGCGGTACAATCCAGGATGGAAATCAGACCAATCAAATTAATGTAATTTTGATCGCGGATATTGATGTGTTAGCGGATCCATTTTTCAATATCCGGAGCCGAGGTCCAGAATCGGACTTCCCTCTTGATGTAGACAATGTAACCTTGTCACTTAACTTAATCGATAGTTTAGCCAAGGAGGATCGTTTACTTGAGATCAGGAATCGCCGTCGCCTGCACCGTACATTACAGGAGTTTGAAAAAAGCATCGAGGAGGCACGTGAAGTTGCTACTCAAACTATTCAAAATGCAGAAAGTTCGATTCAAAAGATCCTTCAAGAAGAAAATCGGAAATTAAACGAAGCCCTTGCAGATGTTCAAAATAGCCAAAGTAATATGACACAGGGGCAATTCATGCAATTACTCCAAACTGAGGCCGCCAAGCTGCAAAAGAATTTGGCAAAAAGAGAACGAGAATTACGACAAGATACCAACACGAAAGTGAAAGCAGCAGAGCGTCAGCGAGATCGCGAAATTAAAGAGAAGCAAGAATTCATTCAACAAATGTCCGTATTCCTCCCTCCCATCCCCCTACTCATTGTTGCTTTAATTGTTTTTTCGAGGAAAAGAAAAGCTGAGATCGATGGAGCAGTTGATTCTCGATTACGATCTTAGTTCATTCCAATCAAATTTAAACTTATACAAAATTTAGACTCATGAACGAAAACACCAAGTCCATTGCCTTTATTGCGGTTACTGCTGCCTTTGTAGCACTCGCTATCTATACAACTCCGGAAAAAATTGACCCCACTAGTAAGGGGAGTCAAATGGGCCAAGCCCTTTTCGAAACTTTTGATACACGTTCCGCAACGGGGATTGAAATTGTTGAGATTGATGAAGAAAACCTGGAAGCAAAATCAATTGAAATAGCACAGACAGACAAAGGTTGGTGGATCCGCCGGCCACAAAAGCCCGATTATCCAGCAAACGCGGATAATCAAGTAAAAGATGTTTCAACAATTCTTTTGGACTTACGGATTCTTGATGTCGCTTCTGAAGGGGCGGGCGAACATGCCCAGTATGGTGTAGTCGATCCTAGCAAAGCAAATCCAGGCGACGCAGGTGTAGGAAAGAGCATCGCTTTGAAAAATAGCTCAGGTTCAAACCTTGCCCAGCTCATAATTGGCAATGAGGTAGAAGGACTTTCGAGGACAAGATATGTTCGGAAACCTCAAGAAAACACCGTCTACACAGCAGAAGTTCAAAATGCGAATGATGTTTCCACGAAATTTGTTGATTGGGTAGAAGAAGATTTTCTTGATTTGGATAAATGGAATATCAAACAAATTACACTTGATAACTATGAAGTTAATCTCGCACAAGGACAGTTAAACCGTTCGGGCAATCCACTTGTCCTCGATTATGATAGTTCTGAATGGAAATTAAGTGGTTCATCACTGACCGAAAAGGAGGAATTGGATAAGGAAAAATTGGATGCGCTTAAAGATGCACTTGATGACCTAAAAATTATCGATGTAGAAAAAAAGCCAGAAATCCTAGTCAACAATCTAAAAAAAGGGAACGAGTTCTTCAACAACTTGAAAGACCAAAAGAACCAAGCAGTAGTACAATCACTTCAACAAAAAGGATTTTATACGGTTGCAGTTCAAAACCCACAAGGTCAACAAGTCCCCAAAGTCGTTTCCAATAAAGGTGAAGTATTGGTGGGAATGAAGGACGGCGTGGAATATGTCCTGCGTTTTGGTGATATTTACCGCGGACCTGAGGAGGATGAAAATTCCACCGGCGACAGTCGATATATCTACGCTTTTGCTCGCGTAAATCCAAACTTACTTGATCCACTCGACCTTGAACCAGTACCCGAGGCATTAACAACCCCCCCTCCCCCATCCTCGCCTGATAACAACACATCGAGCCCCAAAGGAGAAAAAGGGGACACGGGTGAAAAAGGAAAAGAAAGTAATGCACCCAAAATCTCCCCTCCAGGTCCACCTCCTAATTTCGTACCTTCTTCCGCTCCCCCTTCTACTATTCCTCCCGCACCACCAGCAGCGGTAAAGAGTAAACCAGTACCCACTAGTAAAGAAGATAGTTCCATCCAAAAAGAACCGACCGAATTCACCAAGGAAAAAGCGGAACGTGATGCTCAAATAGCCGGAATTAATGCCTCTAATGCAAATAAACAAAGAGAGTTTAATGACAAACTTGCAAAGGCACAAAAGCGGGTAAATGAATTGAACCAAGACTTGGCGGGTTGGTATTATGTCATCTCTAACGACGTATATGAAAAGGTTCGTTTGGAAAGAAAAGATTTTGTAAAAATTAAGTCCGAGGATGCTGAAATGCCAGAAGAAGTTAAAGCATCTCATATTTTGATCTCATACAAGGGAGCTGATCGTGCAGATTCAAAAATCACTCGCTCGAAGGAAGAAGCTAAAACGGAAGCGGAGCGAATTCGTGGGCTTATTCTCAACGAAAAGAAGGGATTTGCCGAAATGGCTATAAAGTTTTCGGATGGGCCCAGTAAGTCCAAAGGGGGAGACTTAGGAAAATTTAAATTTGAGGTAATGGCGAAAGCATTTTCGGAAGCTGCATTTGCATTGGAGGTAGGTGCTGTATCAGAAGTGGTCGAAACTGGCTTTGGCTTTCATGTCATTAAACGGACAGAATAGTTAATCTATAAATAAAGCATTAATCCTCAGTACTTTCAGTGATTTTTCTTTCAACCGGTTGCTTTTGGTTGTAAGGATAATTGAATGGCATTTCCTTTCATCAAGTCCCAAAAGTCTCCCTTATGGAAAAGGATTCGCTCAGATGATTCAACCCGTCTACGCTTAAAGTACGACACCTACTACCATATTTTTGATAGGCAGGAAGGAACTCGGGTCTTTAAAGATGGCAAGGAATTCATCATGCTATCGAGCAATGATTACCTTGGCCTTTCGCACCATCCCAAAATTAAAGAGGCTGGAATTGAAGCAATTAAGAAATGGGGAAGTAGTACAACCGGAGCAAGACTTGCGAATGGCGGTCGGATTTTCCACCAGGAATTAGAAGAAAAACTAGCCGATTTTTTAGGAAAGGAAGCATGCCATGTGTATTCTGCAGGATATTTGGCCTGTGCATCTGCGATCACTGGTTTTGCAGAGCGAAAAGATCTTATTTTGGCGGACAAGAACCTCCATTCTTCGCTTTGGAGTGGTATCCAATTAAGTGGGGCTCGATGCGAACGATTTGCTCATAATAACCCATCCCATGCCGCTGAAATTTTAGGATATAAAGAAACTGACAATAATATCTTCGTTCTCGAGGGAGTTTACTCAATGGAAGGACATATTGCCAAACTACCAGAGTTCGTAAAAATTGCCCAAGAGTACAAAGCATTTGTCATTCTTGATGACGCCCATGGATTTGGAGTATTGGGGGAAAATGGTAGAGGAACTGCTAATCATTTTGGAATGACCGAACAGGTCGATGTACTATGTGCCAGTTTCTCAAAGTCACTCGCCGGAGCAGGTGGGTTTGTTGCGTCCACCAAAGAAGGGATTGATTATATGCGGAGCCATTCGAAACAAACTATTTTTTCTGCAGCTCTTTCCCCAGCATCCTGTGCTTGTGCTCAAGCGGCGCTCGAAATCATGCAAAATGAACCCGAGCATCAAGAACGATTATTCAAGAATTTAGAAAGATACCGGGGAATCCTTGCCAATTTAGAATTAGATACATGGGAGAGCGAAACCCCGGCAATCCCAATAGTTCTGGGAGAAAAAGAAAAGGTTTATTACTTTTGGAAAGCTCTACTTGAAAAAGGAATCTATGCAATTATTTCCATTGCTCCGGGAGTTCCCCCTGGCAAAGACTTAATTCGAACCGCAATTTCTGCATCCCATACCGAAGAAGATCTAGACCGTATCGAAGAAGCAATGACTTACGCGAAATCTAAGATTTAATTGAAGGTAATTTCTTTAGCCTTACAAGGATCAGAATAGCCTCAATCCATTTGCTCACATTGATGGACCAAGGTTTTACAATACCACGATAAAAATAGGTCCATGCATGCCTGTATTGATCAGAAACTGATTGATTTGAAATAATTAAACCCTGCCATCGATCCAGAAGGATTTGTGTATTTTTATCATTAAAAGTTTTTCTTCCCTCACTGGCACCCTTCACATGGAATACCAAGCTATCATGAACCACATAATTATCTAACCCTTTCTCGGTCATACGAAGGCACAAATCGACATCCTCACAACCATTTACGAAAACTTCATCGAAACCACCAATTGCAAGAAAGTTTTCTTTGACAGTAATACAACAAGCAGCTGTCACTGCACTCCATTGTTTGACTTTCCCCTTGAATGGACGATGAAAAAAACCTTGTCCATAATGCCTTGGGTTCCCTTGTGGTGTGAAAACAACTCCCATATGGTCATATCTTCTTGAATTTGTAAGTTGCTGAACATTCCCCACCATTCCGACCTTTTCATAGGTTTTAAAAACTTCAAGCATTGGTAAAAGCCAATTGCCCTGAACAAAGACATCGTTGTTTAAAAAACATAAATATTTCCCATGGGCTTGTTTGGCCGCGAAATTATTATTTTTGGCAAAGCCTTTATTAGTTTCGTTATAAAATATACGATAACGAGAGTCTAATGATCGAAGAAATTTTGGCGTTCCATCTTTGCTTGCATCATCAACAATCAAAACTTCATAAGAAATTTCACCTTTTAAAGTTTTATCTATTTCTAGCAGGCACCGCTTGGTGTGCTCCAATTGGCCATAAACTGAAATAACCAAACTTACTTCGATGCAATCTTTTGTCATAAGTTAATATTCTGTTCAATAACGGAACAAAATGAATGGGCTGTACTCTTTACATCAAATGCTTGCCTACTATGCTCTATCGCACGTTTTCTCATTAGTTGAAATGAGCCTGGTTCCTCCCAAAATTCTTCTAATAAAGAAGTCCAATTTTTGGTGTCTTTAGGATTTAATGAAAAACCTGAAACATCTTCAATAAACGCTTCAGATGCTCCGGCATTACAAGAAGCTAAAATTAAACACCCAGTTGACATTGCTTCCGGAATCACATTCGGTATGCCATCTCGATCGCCATTTTTTGCAACAACACCAGTAAAAAGAAAAATATCCGACTCCAGGAAAACCTTTCTCGTTTCTTTCTGAGACTTGCTCCCTACGAATAATACATGATCTGCGATTCCAAGACGATTTGTTTCCTTTACAAGAAACTTTTCCAACGGTCCGGAGCCAATAATTTGAAGGCGAAACGGTACCGCTCGTAATAAGAGTTCAACTGCAATTTTCAACTGATAAATGTAACCCTTTTTCTCAACTAATCGCCCTACACTTAATAATTCTAATCGAGATTCATTAACTAATTCAAAATTGGACCGAACGGGCCAATTTGCTAATCCTCTTCGA
>NZ_CAXLMO010000103.1:0-3997 GCF_964187635.1 Candidatus Seribacter sulfatis
CTGGTATGCATTTACGGTGGAATTAGCTTCCAAAAGCTGTTTTTCAAATGACGAGACTGAAATGAAAATGGCCCGTGAATTTGTCCAGTTAACGATTGGAAATGAAAAAATGGAGGAGGCGATGGCAAGTGAAGAGTCATGCAGGAATCTGTTGCATAGTTTGGAGCCCAGTCCGGAGCACTTCTTTTGGTTTGAATATAATTTCCTATATGTTTTAGCCGCTGAGGGTTCACCTGAAAAGAAAGCACTCGGTGATCATTCCCCAAAAGGGTATCAACAAAGGGAAAGGTTTTATTCAATTAGTGATGAAGGCAGGTTGCTCTATTCTAAAAGGGTGGTGGAGTATATTCTCTTTTTGGCAGAAAATACTGGTTTGGTATCGGAGGATCAATGTTTGAAGGCAAGTAATGAGCTAGCTGGAATCGAGAGTTTTGAAGAATTTATCGGGAGCATTTCAAAGTCTTAAAAAATAGAAATCTTTTGATTTAAATTTTAAGATCGTCAGGAACGGTCTAGATGTCCGAGTTCTTTGTCCGGATTTATGAAATCCCTGACTCTTTTTTTGAGTTCTTTAATGTCGGGAAATCCACCCTCAATTTTTCGGCACCAAATTAACTCCTGATTGCAAGTGATTTTGAAGGTTCCACTCACTTCCTTGTTTGGTTTTAGGGTAACCTCATCAATTTCCTGTTCAAATGTGGAGAGTAATTCCTGTGCCATCCAACCCGAGCGCAGTAACCATCTGCAACCAGGGCAATACTCAATAATTATTTTGAATTCCATAGGTTTTAAAATTTGGAGAGGATATTATTTATTTTGTAAAAAGTTTTCAGGTGATACTCCGTAAACTGATTTAAATGTTCTTGAAAAATGAAAAGGATTTTCAAAACCAAGCTCAAATGCAATGTCTTTCACCAATCTACTTGATGAAAGCAATAAAGAGGCAGCATGTTTCATTTTTAATCTAACCAAGAACCGGTAGGGTGAATGGTTATGGAATCGTCGAAAGACACGTGACAGGTAAGCCGGATCAATATGCAGTTCATTTGCGAGTTCATCCACGGTCTTGATCCGAAAGTAGTTTTTACGCATATGCTGATGAATACGGTTGTATGTATCCCATGCACGAACCTGTTTTTTTGAATTTACTTGAGCTAATTCTGAAATTTTAAGGACAACGGTATGAGCCAGTAAATTACAAATTGAAACACCGTTATCGACGGGTGCATTTGTATTGCCCAGAATCAATTCAAATAAATCAACAATTTCACTATGATCCCGAATGTTTTCAAAGTTAAGTTCTTCTTTGATGATTTTAGAATCAATTTCAATATCAGGGGCATGAGCTAGTACCATAAAATATTTGATCATTGGTGTGATTGGAGAGCTTGATATTTTATGATGGTTTCCGACTTTGTAGCTAAATAGAGAACCTGGGCATAACTGATGGCAGGTGCCTTCCAAATTGAGCTTTCCTTTTCCTGCCATTATAAATTCGATGGTTGTATATTCTATGTTCGCATTTGACCTGCCAATTTCTGGATAAGAATCCCGTTCAACCAAGAAGTCGGGCAGGCACTTCTCAAAACCAACACTGACCAACGAAAAGAATTCGGGTTTGTCTTTCGGAAAGCCGATAAAAACCTGCCTTGCATCTGCGACCTGCTTAGAAAAGTGTTCCATAAATAATTTGTAGTTAAAAGTCAAAAAAAGATATGCTTTTGTCAAGGATATGCATTCTTAATTTAGTGCCTGTAGTGTAATATAGCTTTAGTAATTCTTGCAGATGATGTTTTTTATACAGATGATTTGTCCTATTCTGATTTTTGTTTAAAATCATATATTGTAATGCATGCGTATTTAAATTTTTTTTCGAATTCTAGAACAAGACTAATTGACACTTTGATTTATTTTCCGACTATTAATTAGATAACAGGCTGCAATTTTAAATGAATTTGCGATTTTTATTTTTTTCTATTCTCCCCATCAGTTTATTTGCTGATGAGAATCATTTTTTTGAATCAAAAATTCGCCCTGTTTTGTCAGAAAAATGCTATGAATGTCATAGCTCAAAGTCATCTAAGATTAAGGGTGGTTTGCGTTTGGATCACATTGAATTGATCTTACAGGGTGGAGACTCGGGTCCTGCGATTGTTCAGGGGAATCCGGCAGAATCTCTTCTTGTCCAGGCAATCCGTTATGATGATCAGGATTTTCACATGCCGCCCAAAGAAAAATTGCCCAAGCAGGTAGTGCAGGATTTTGAGCGGTGGATAGCAGAAGGAGCGACTTGGCCGGACGAGTCAGTTCCAGTTTTTTCATCTTCCAAAAAACGAAAGTCCTTCAATTTGGAGAAGCGAAGAAATTCTCATTGGTGCTGGCAACCCATTACTCCTCCAAGTATTCCGGTTGCTGAATCCGCGAAAAAGCTACACCCAATTGACCAATTGATTCGTGCAAAACTTGCTTATGCAGGTCTTTTGCCTTCCAAACCTGCAGATAAAAGAACCTGGCTCAGGCGAGTGACTTTTGACCTGACGGGCCTTCCGCCGAGTTTAGCTGACATCGAAAATTTCATAGCGGATAAATCTGATGATTCCTTTCAGACCGTAGTCGACCGATTACTCGCATCTCCCCATTATGGAGAAAAGTGGGCAAGGCATTGGATGGATTTAGTGCGCTACGCCGAGACGTGCGGACATGAATTTGATTACCCATTGGAAAACCCTCACGAATATCGTGATTACTTGATTCGTGCATTTAATCATGATTTGCCCTATGATCAATTGCTTACAGAGCATGTTGCAGGTGATTTGATTTCTTCGCCGCGCATTCACCCAGAGAAAAAATTCAATGAATCCATCATTGGCACTGGTTACTGGTATTTTCATGAGGCAGTTCATGCACCAACAGATTCAAAAGTCGATAACGCTGACCGAATGGAGAATCAATTGGATGTATTTGGGAAAACTTTTCTTGGGTTAACAATTGGTTGTGCTCGCTGCCATGATCATAAGTTTGATGCCATATCAGAAAAGGATTACTACTCACTGGCAGCTTTTATGCAGGGTAGTAACAGGCAGGAATACCCTTTAGATGAAGGCGGCAAAAGGGAGGAAATCTCAAGGCAACTTCTTTCCCTAACAAAAGAAGGCTTTATGAGCGTTAAAAAATTTGGTTTTAAATCCGTAAAACCAAGCGATTATTGGAATGTCTCATCGAAACTTATGGAAACCAAAAAAGTTGCTCCAACGGATGATGATCCTTGGGATGGTGAGGTTTTAGGAGATTTTGAGACCAATTTCTTGGAATGGAAACCTGAAGGGAAAGCATTTGGTACAGGTCCTCAAACCAAGACCTCCGGTCGCAACCCAGTAACTAACTACCACGGAAAGGGTTGGGCAGGCTCGTTACTCACTGGCGGCGACAATTTAACCGGCTCTTTGTTCTCGCCTGAGTTTATAATCACCAAGCGATTTATGAATTTTTTAATCGCGGGTGGAGCTATCGAGAAAGTGGGTGTTGAATTATGGATAGAAGAAAGTAGGAAAATAATTTCCCGAGGGTCGAATAATGAAATTTTCACGCCAAAATCTTGGGACATAAGCGGATATCTTGGGAAAAAAGCACAGATTCGATTAATCGATAATGCAACGGGCGGTTGGGGGCACATTCATGCGGATCGTTTTGTTCAATCAAATGCTCCTGCTGCTGAACTGATTGATCCACCTCTACCTTCCGACGTTCTCATCACCAGGGTCTCCGCCGAAAATAAGCTTTCAAAAAAAACCCTCCTTTCTTGGTGCCAACATTTTGGAAAGCGAACCAATCTACCATCTTTATTACAAAGAATAAAAAGTGCAAAAAACTCACACAAAGGACTGGTCAAAGCGGAACTGAATTTCATTCAAAACAGTCAATCTTTTGCAAATTTTACTTCTTCGGAAATTCCAAAAGGCTGGAAAATAACCGGTGAAGCTTTTAAACCACGAGGGCA